>NZ_FUKJ01000048.1 GCF_900163745.1 Crenothrix polyspora | reverse complement strand
CGTTAAGGCATCCAGCGCACTGAGCGGTTCATCCAACAACAAAATATCGGGATTGGCGGCCAAGGCTCTGGCGACATTGACACGTTGGCGCATACCGCCCGATAATTCTGCGGGCTTTTTATCCATCGCCTTACCCAGATTGACCATGCGGACATAGTGCTCGGTATGTGCTTTGCGTTGCGCCGGTGTCCAGTGCTTGAAGATTTCATCGACTGCCAAGGCCACGTTTTCATACACCGTCAACCATGGCATCAGTGAGTAATTCTGAAATACCACGCCACGGTCAGGGCCTGGTGCGGTAATCGGCTGGTTTTGTTTTAACAGCTCGCCGCTATCAGCCTGAATTAAACCCGCAATCAAGGAAATCAGCGTAGTTTTACCACTGCCGGAAAAACCAACGATGGCGATAAACTCACCTTGCTTGATGCTCAGGTTGATGTCTTTGAGAATGGTGGTTTTATTGTTGCCTTCACCATACGATTTGCAGACGTTTTTCAGTTCAACCAAAGGCAGGTAAGCATCATTTGAGGGTACGATTGACATGGGCTTGTCTTTAATATCGATGATTTTATGGGGTACGGCGTTCATGGCTAGCTCCTGGTTAAATCGCTTTGCCGAAGGAAAAAACTTTTTGCAGCGACAGCATGATGCGATCAAGAATAAAACCGATGAAGCCGATGGTAAAAACCGCCACCATGATTCTGCCCAGCGAATTGGAGCTGCCGTTTTGGAACTCGTCCCAGACGAATTTGCCAAGACCAGGGTTTTGCGCGAGCATTTCAGCGGCAATCAACACCATCCAGCCCACCCCTAAAGATAATCTCATGCCGGTAAAAATATACGGCATGGCGGAGGGGATGATGATTTTTCTGACTTGCGTGCTCCAGTTAAGGCGCAACACTTTGCCAACGTTGGTTAAATCTTTATCAATCGATGATACGCCGACAGCGGTGTTAATCAGTGTAGGCCACAGCGAGCACAGGGTAACGGTGACGGCCGAGGTGATAAAAGATTTTTCAAACCAGGAGTCGTCAGTAGTAACATAAACGGCACTCACGACTAAAGTAACTATCGGCAACCAGGCCAATGGAGAAACGGGTTTGAAGATTTGAATCAACGGATTGATGGCCGTGTTAATGACCGGACTCATGCCGCACACCAAGCCTAACGGTACAGCCACCAAAGTAGCAATAATGAAACCGGCAAACACAGTGTACAAGCTGGTAAAGATTTTATCCAAATAAGTAGCTTGGCCGTTGTAAGGGCGATCTTTAATTTCAGCAGATGGATCTTCGGCCCGTGTTTTTTGATTGCGTTCTTGTTGACGTTGATAATATTCCGTCTCTTTGGCTCTCTCGGCAAAATGCTCATCCAGCAAACCACCCGCTTCATGCCAGACCGCAGTAGGGCCTGGAATTGCTCCCAGGCTGGTATTAACCTGCGATGCAGAAACACTCCAAAGTCCAAGGAACATGGCAAAGGCAATAATGGGCACGCCCATGATTAAAAATAACTCACGCACTTGTTGGGTGGGGTTTTCACCAGCGATAATTTTTACCAGTGGGATAAACCAGGTGAGGCCTGTAACGTTAAAAAATCGTATGAGTTTGTTGTTCATGGTGTTACCTGCTTGTTTGTGTAAGGCAGTTTATTTTTACTAACTAAGTTCTTTTTAAAAAGTGGCGCATCCTTGCACCATAAGAGCTTCTTTGCTCATGAGGGAACAATCTTTTGTTGGTTTTGTAGCCCACGCGCAATAAATATAAGTAAACGGTGGGCAGAAAATGCGTTGCCCGCCCTCCGAGCTATTTCAAACCAATGGCAAACTGTTTCAGGTAGTCATTGGGTTTACTGGCATCAAAAGTCACGCCATCAATAAAGTCGGAAGACGGTGGCTTAATGCCGGTTTCGCCGTCGGCAGGGAAATCACTGGCTTTGGCCTTGCCTTCAGCGACCAACGCTTTAGCGGCGGCCATGAACACATCGGGTTTATAGACTTGTTTGGCGATGTCCATATACCAAGAGTCGGGCTTGGCTTCACTGACCATACCCCAGCGGCGCATTTGGGTCAGGCTCCAGATCGCATCACTGTAGTAAGGGTAATAACCGTTATATCGGGCAAATACGTTAAAATCGGGTAACGCACGCTTGTCACCTTTTTCATATTCAAACGTGCCGGTCATGCTGTTGGCAAGCACGTCGGTATCCGCCCCGACGTATTGTTTTTGCGACAACATTTCCACACCTTCCATGCGATTTTTATTGCCTTCCGCATCCAGCCACAGCGAGGCACGAATTAACGCTTTAACGATAGCAATATGGGTTTTTGGGTTCTTGTCGGCAAAGGCTTTGCTGACACCAAATATTTTTTCCGCGCTGTTTTTCATCAATTCATAGTCGCTGATAACAGGGACACCGATGCCTTTGAACACTGCTTGCTGATTCCATGGTTCGCCTACACAATAGCCAGCAATAGTGCCAGAGTCCATCGTCGCTGGCATTTGCGGTGGTGGAGTGACCGATAACATAGCTTCTGCACCTTTTTGGCCAGAGGTGTCGCCAGGTTCATAAGTGCCAGGGTTGATACCGCCTGCGGCGAGCCAGTAACGCAGTTTTAGATTGTGCGTACCCACCGGAAATGTCATACCCATATTAAAGGGTTTGCCCGCAGCCTTGTATTTTTCCAGTACCGGTTTTAGGGTGTCAGCTTTAATTGGATGTACCGGTTTACCGCCTTCCAGTGGTATTTGCGGTTTCATAAGTTTCCAGACATCGTTAGAGACGGTGATGGCATCGCCATTTAAATCCATCGTAAAGGCACTGACGATATCAGCTTTAGTACCATAACCAATGGCAGTACCCAGTGGCATTGGTGCCAGCATGTGGGCACCATCCAGTTCGCCACTGACCACGCGATCCAGCAAGACTTTCCAGTTAGCCTGTGCTTCTAGCTGTACCGATAAACCTTCTTCATCAAAGAAACCTTTTTCAAAAGCGACCGCGAGTGGTGCCATGTCGGTGAGTTTAATAAAGCCGAGCTTAAGACTTTCCTTTTCCAGCTTTTCAGCAGCACTGATGTATGATGTAAAAGTCAATGATGAAATAAGTGCCGCAGCTGAGATAGCTCTGACCAGACTGGTCAATGTGGGTTTTTTAGGTTGATTCATAAATAACGTGTCCTGTATCAGAATTTTTGAACAAAAAAAAAGCGTCTACAAACAGGCTGTGTTGGTAATCACACCAGCTGTTTAGTTGACGCCTTTGTCAGATTGCTCAGCTGTTAGCTTAGCGGGGAGTCTCCATCGTTAGAGCCTCTGTAATAAATAAAGCACAAGTTATGCCAGTTTTTATTTTTGCACTTATTATTTTATTTTTATAAATTATTACAATTAGTTATAAGTATTTGTGATGTGTGCTTGGTCTGGGCTGTGTGAATCCGGCCACAAATAACACCTTAAATTTTGCTCGACTAATGTGCAAGCTGGTGCGCTTATGCACCAAAAAGGTGAAAAAGCTGCACTAAAATAAAAAAGTGACGATTGCTTTTAATCTTCCCTGCTCGATAACAGGAATAGCCAGCATACTGCTCAGGTTGTCCAGTTCAGGATTGTATTCAGACTCGTGCGGATTTCCGGTAATAATAGGCATACCGGTTAGCCAGACCCGACCTAAAGCTCCTTCGCCTTTATTAACAGTGATGGTTTCAAATATTTCTGCCAGATTGTTGCTGGTTTTACTGTAACCCTGCTGACATACCAATTGCTCCCCCTGTTGGTCTGGAATCCATATTTGAATACGTTTGGCCAGTGGAGTGGCTTTGGCGGATAAAAAGGTCATCACATAAGTTTGTTGATTGCTGTTGCCAACAGGGATGCCCAGGCCGGTGGTAATGCCGGCCAATTGTGCATCATCGGATCGAATAAATTCATTGGCTTTGCCAATATCGTCGATCAGAACCGGCATCCCCGTTGCCCAGGCAATGCCTGGTATACCATGACCTTTGGGCATGTTGACCCGTCTGGAGATGTTTTCAAAATGTTCTAATGTCCCGTAATAGCCATCCATGACATGCAGCATGTCTTGGTTTGCTAAGTTATTGCACCAAACCTCAATAGCACCGGCATGTTCTTCATCATCGCCGCATAAAAATACCACCACGGCCAACAGAAAATCACCGGAAAAAATCGGTAGGGCTATGCCACAGGTCAACCCCGCCTTTTGGGCGGCGATGGTGCGTTTAAAGTAGGAATGCTCAAATTTTGTCAGCACAATAGGGTGACCCGCAGCCCAGGCTTTACCTGGCAAGCCCTCGTTGTAGGCAAAATGCTGTTGTTCACTGGCGTTTTTAAAATCGGTCAGCGCACCATACAAGCCAGAGCCGAACTCCAACTGCGTGCGGTTTTTGTCGGGTATCCATATTTCAATGACTTTGATAAATGTTTTCATAGAGGGATTATTGTTTTTATTTAAGCAATTCAGCCATGGCGATGACATTTCTGGCCATTTCACCCAAGGTGATATTTCGATCCATCGCCAGCTTTCTCAACGTGTGATAGGCTACGCTTTCGGTAAAGTTCTGGGTTTTGATCAAAATCGCTTTGGCGCGGTCTATCTGCTTGCGATCTTCAAGTTGGCTGCGGGCTTCCTCCAGGGCATCTTTTAGCGACTGTCTTTGGTTAAATTTTGCGATAGCGACCTGAATGATGCTGTTGATGCGGACACCGGTTAAGCCGTCGATAATCAAGACACTGACTTCGGCCTTGATGACCTTGTTAATTGTTTCGTTACAGCAATGGCTGGCAAACATAATGACGGGCAGTGGATTGTGCTGGTTTAGGGTATACAGATCGGCGATCAGATGTTCTGAGGGGGTGTCGAGATTAAAAATAATGACATCAGGGCTGCATTCTTTAGTCAGGGTTGAAAATGCAGAACCGCTCTGTATTTTCAAAAAATCAAAGCTATTATTGCTAAGTGCTTTTTCCAGTAAGACACTATTCGCATTATTTTCAATTAATAAAACATTCACTATATGCCTGATTTGTTGTTAGGGTTGTGTACTTACTTTGTTTTATTAATTTGGTTTTATTTTTCAGCCAGAGCGAAACCGGCGATCTTTGATTTTAGAAAAATATCAGAATGAATAGGCAGTTTTTGGTGGGCTAATGCGTTGCTTGCCTAATGTTTTAAAAAAAGATGCGTCCTTGCACCAAATCGACATCCAGTCTTCACAGGAGATGTACAACCTTGGGCACAACAAAAAACTTTACGGTTCGAACATTGGTGTGTTTGCCTTGTAACTCTTAAAAAAGATGCGTCCTTGCATCAAATCGACATCCGGTCTATCAGGAAGGGTACAACTTAAGCACAACAAAAACCTGGAATAGCTCAAACAGAAAACAGACTACCTTTGGAATTATTAAAGCAATTACAGTGCCAACTTTGTTTTTCACTATAGATTGTTAATATTAATAATGGCTTATGCTGATTTTAAGGATGGGGATTAAAACTATTCGAGGACTGTACTGCATTGATAATGTGCGTTGGGTGATTGGATCGCACTAATTAGGGGAGTTGGCTATGTGGGTAGTGACTACAAAACAGTGCGGGTTAAACTGGGTATAACTGTATATTGTTCGCATAAAAAATAAAAGTCATTGATTTACTTAAAACTAATGATCGATCCACGAGATAAAAGCTTTGATTCTGAAATCTACCGCAATTAATAGCGATGTGCTTTGTGTAGGCCACGCGTCATACGATCTTGTTTTTTCAGTGGCGCACCATCCCGCCGAAGATGAAAAAATGGTCGCAACCGAATTAATCGGCTGTGGCGGAGGCCCCGCCGCCAATGCAGCAGTTAGCATTGCACGTCTGGGCTTTAATGCCGCTTTTGCAGGTTACTTAGGCTGTGATGTTTACGGCAACGCGCATTTGCAAGAATTAATCGCTGAAGGCGTTAACACCAGCCTTGTTGTGCGTGGCGCATCTCCCACACCGCTGTCGACTATTCTGGTTAAACCGGATGGTAAACGCGCTTTAATCAACTACAAAGGCGACACCCTGCCCTTGCACGCAGATGCTATCGACTTTTCTGCCATCAATTCCAAAGTCATGCTATTTGATGGTCATGAGCCAGAGATTTCTATTCGATTAGCTGAAATGGCACGTAAGCGCGGTATTCCTACCGTATTGGATGCCGGTTCTTTACACAAAGGCACTTTGGCTTTAATGGATAAAGTCGATTATCTGGCGTGCTCTGAAAAATTTGCACAACAAGTGGCCGGTGATGTCCAAACTGCGTTAACGCAATTGGCAAACCTGTCGCCTAACGTGATGATTACATTAGGCGAACAGGGGCTTATATGGCAGCGCGGCCAGGAATGTGGTGCCCTGCCTGCTTTTCCTGTGACTGCAATCGATACGACTGGAGCAGGCGATGCTTTTCATGGTGCATTGGCTGCTGCTGTAGCGTGCGGAATGAACTGGCAAGATACTTTACGTTATGCGAGTGCGGCAGGATCGCTCTGTTGCACCAAAATAGGTGCGCGACCTGGATTGCCTACACAGCAAGCGCAGCAGGCTTTGTTTTTCGCTACATCAGTTTGAATTGGACTATCAAGCAAAGCCACGGTCATTAATTTAAGATTACTGCTCCTTCTCCAAAGGGAGAAGGCTGGGATGAGGGGGATGAGGGGAATTTAACTTGTTGATTTTATTCTCCTCACCCCAACCCTCTCCTTTATGCCCTTTGGGTAAGCAGGAGAGGGAGCTTATTTCCTTAACTTAATGGCAGCGATCAAGCAAAGCGGAAAGCTTTATTATCAGCTACTAACTATCCGAACCCGCGCAAACTTTCTTTTACCGATTTGATAGACATGCTCCGTACCAACGGCAATAGCCATTTTCGGATCAGAGACTTTTTCACCGTCAATTTTTACCGCACCCTGATTAATCATGCGTATTGCTTCTGATGTGCTGCTAGTTAAACCGGTATCTTTTAACACGTTGGCAATGCCGCAACTGTCGGTATTAATGTTTAATTCAATCTCATCGATTTCATCAGGCATGGCACCGCGCTGAAAACGCGCTTCAAAACTTTCCAGGGCTTTATCGGCAGCATCGGCATTGTGAAAACGCTGAATAATTTCTTGCGCCAATTTAATTTTATAATTTCTAGGGTTTGCACCTTGCTTGCAATCTTCTGCCCAGCTATTAATTTCTGTCATAGGCCTAAAGCTTAGCAATTCAAAATAACGCCACATCAAATCATCGGAAATAGACATGATTTTGCCGAACATATCATCGGGCGAATCGGCGATCCCAATATAATTGTTGAGCGATTTGGACATTTTTTGCACACCATCCAAACCTTCAAGTATCGGCATGGTCATCACAACTTGCGGTTTCTGGCCAAACACTTCCTGTAATTGCCGGCCGACCAGCAAATTAAACTTTTGGTCGGTACCGCCCAATTCCACATCGGACTTCATGGCGACAGAATCATAACCTTGAATTAACGGGTACAAAAACTCGTGAATGGCAATTGGCTGGCCGCCTTTAAAGCGTTTGCTGAAATCATCGCGCTCCAGCATTCTGGCTACGGTATGTTTCGCGGCCAATTGGATTAAATCCGCCGGTGACATCGCATTCATCCAGGTCGAATTAAACATGACCTGGGTTTTTTCAGGATCAAGGATCTTGAACACCTGGTCTTGATAGGTTTGGGCATTGGCCAAAACTTCTTCGCGCGTTAACGGTTTGCGGGTGACATTTTTACCGGTTGGATCGCCGATCATGCCGGTAAAATCGCCAATTAAAAACAAAATCTGATGGCCAAAATCCTGAAACTGTTTTAATTTGTTGATTAAAACCGTATGCCCCAAGTGCAGGTCGGGCGCAGTCGGATCAAAACCGGCTTTAATCCTTAATGGCCGATTTTCTTGCAGTTTTTTTACCAATTCATGCTCAACTAAAACTTCATCTACTCCCCGAAGTAGACTCGACAGAACATCTGCTTGCACTATTTTCTCCAATTATTTGATCATTATTTAAGTGGGCTTATTATAGGGTTAATGTGTCTTATCAACAGAATAAAATCTTAAAGATGAACTAATATTGGTAAATAGTAAGGAAACATTTTAAAATGTTGCTATTATTACTTTATGGTTTTTTATTTTGATTACAGTTCAACAACTTGGCAAAACTATCGTGAAAAAGAAAATTTATGCCTCCTTATTTACTGGGATGGTCTTGATTTTTGCGGCAACTAATGGTTATGCCAAGCCCGCTAAAATAAAGTCATTTCGTGGTGTAACCCATACCCGCATCATGAGTCATCGGCTGCAAGTCGGCGAAACAATCGCTGATGTGTACGCAAGAGTACGCGCTAACGACGCTGAATACCATGAGCTGGTGAGTGCCAATACCAGCGGCACACGCGTTGCCACCATATCAAGCCGGACTCCTTTGCAGGCGGTAAGGGGGAATGGTTATCAGTTCGGGCATTTGTCTTACGCCGGCAGAGATGACGTGCGTAATTTATCTGCCACCGGCAGAAGCCGGTTTTTCTTACGACCGCCGTCGACAACAAAAATAAACACCCAGCACTTTAGACGCTACGGCGCTAAGCCCGTTACCAGCGCACAAGGTACAATACGTTCAACATTGGAAGCGGCTGGCCGCAGTGCCGGATTATCCTCTGATGTCATGGAACAGCTTGCGCAAATATTTGCCTGGGATATTGATTTTGCAACAGACTTACACAATGGCGACCGTTTTACCGTGGTGTATGAACGAGGCGGTTTTGATGGCAGTGATGAAATTGTCGCCGCTGAATTTACCAATGAAGGTAGAACGCATCGAGCTGTGCGTTATATAGACCAACAAGGCAACACGGGCTATTACACGCCGGAAGGTATGAGCTTGCAGAAATCGTTTTTAAGTACGCCGGTTGATTATGCCCGTATCAGTTCGCATTTTGATCTTAATCGTAGACACCCAGTTTTAAATCGCATTCGTGCGCACAAAGGCGTTGATTACGCAGCACGTACCGGTACGCCAATTAAAGCCACGGGTAATGGTGAAGTTACTTTTCTGGGGCGCAAAGGCGGCTACGGACAGGTTGTTATCATTAGCCACGGCGAGCATTACGAAACACTGTACGCGCATCTGTCTGATTTTAAAAATGGCATACAAAACGGCAGCCATGTTCGGCAAGGTGAAGTCATTGGCTATGTCGGGCAAACGGGTCTCGCGACGGGGCCTCATTTACATTACGAATTCCGTGTTGATGGCGAACATCGCAATCCTTTGACGGTAACCGCACAGTTATCACGCTCATTGCCTGGCAACAGTGCGTCGATGACTGATTTTAAAATGCAGGCACAACGCACGTTGGCGCAGTTAAATCAAGCCAAGGCCAAGACTTTATTTGCCAGAAGTTACTCTCGGTATAACTGATAAGTAGTTGAAAAAAAGTAGGAAGGGAAGCCGCACTCTGTGCGAACTTCCCAAAGGGTCGATTTAAACCGAGAACGAAGACCCACAGCCGCAAGTCGTTTTTGCGCTGGGATTACGAATAACAAACTGCGCACCGGACACGTCTTCTTTATAATCGACTTGTGCGCCGGTCAAATACTGAATACTCATCGAATCAATCAACACGGTAACTCCGCCGTTTTCAACACTGGTGTCGTCTTCGTTGACTTCTTCATCAAACGTAAAGCCATATTGAAAACCTGAACAACCGCCGCCGGAGACGTAAACTCTCAGCTTTAGGTCGTCATTGCCTTCTTCCACGATGAGTTCTCTTACCTTGGTCGCAGCACTGTCAGTAAAAATTATCGGATTAGCCATAAAAGTTAAATACCACAAAAATTAAAGTTATTTTGATTATGAACAGCCGTTGTTGCTTAGTCAAGTTATGGATACAGCGCCACCATGTTCAAGCCAATTTGTTCCGGTAAGCCAAACATCAAGTTCATATTTTGTACCGCCTGCCCTGCCGCACCTTTTACCAAATTATCAATCACCGATAACACCACAACCGTATCCTGCCCTTGTGGTTGATGAATGGAAATATGGCAGAAATTGCTGCCCCTAACGTTACGGGTATCGGGATGGGAATTGGCGGGTAATACATCTACAAAGACCTCATCGGCATACTTTTGTTCAAACAGTGACTGTAAGCTGCCAATATCTGTATTAAGCCGTGCGTACAAAGTGGCATGAATACCGCGAATCATCGGTATTAAGTGAGGCACAAAGGTTAAACCTACCGATTGCTTAGCCGCCAATGCCAGTTGTTGCCGAATTTCCGGCAAATGCCGGTGTCCTGCAACCCCGTAAGCTTTAAAACTTTCGCCGGTTTCACTCATTAACGTCGCCAATTCTGCCTTGCGCCCTGCCCCGCTGACACCGGATTTAACATCCGCAATCAAATGATGGGGATCAATTAAGCCAGTTTCAAGCAACGGTAAAAAACCTAATTGTACTGCGGTTGGATAACAGCCTGGGTTGGCAACCAAGCGTGCATTTTTAATAGCTGCCCGATGGGTTTCCGGCAAACCATACACCGCTTCTGCGATGAGTGCAGGACATGCGTGTTCCATACCGTACCAGTGCTGCCACTCCGCCGCATCCTTCAGCCTAAAATCTGCGGAAAGGTCAATGATTTTTACCCCATGTTCCAATAGTTGTTGCGCCATCAACATGGCCGTACCATTGGGCGTAGCAAAAAACACCACATCGCAATCACTCAGTTCGGCAATATCGGGCGCACTGAACACGGTATTGATAGCACCACGCAAACTGGGATACAGTGCATCAACACGGGTTCCAACATCGGAACGTGATGTCACCACTGACACTTCAACATGCGGATGTAACGCCAAAATCCGTAACAACTCCACACCGGTATAACCGGTTCCCCCTACAATGCCTGCCCGAATCATTTTCTATTTCACCTAGCGCTTACAGATTAAATTGAGCCGTCTATAATACCCGTTTTGCGACTTTTACAGAACCCAGGCCATGCAAATACCCACCGATATGCTCGCCATCGAAATTATCGATTCCGCATTGCAACCCACAACGCGCCCAACGCCCAAACCAGTGGCTCATCAAGCGCTCATTAAAGTGGCCGCCGCCGGTGTCAACAGGCCGGATGTAATGCAGCGTAAAGGCTTATACCCACCACCCGTTGGCGCTTCTGATATTCCAGGGTTGGAAGTCGCCGGCATTGTGGTGGCTATCGGGGAGTGCGTCAGTCATGTAAAAACGGGCGATGCTGTTTGTGCTTTAGTGACCAGTGGTGGTTATGCGCAATATTGCCTTGCTAACGAAAACTTATGCTTACCGATCCCTAAAAATCTTGCATTTATAGAAGCTGCCGGTATCCCGGAAACATTTTTTACCGTATGGAGCAATGTGTTTGACCGTGCCCAGCTTGCCGCCAATGAATGGTTATTGGTACATGGCGGTAGCAGTGGTATAGGCACGACAGCGATACAACTGGCTAAAGCGTTTGGTGCTAAAGTGATTATCACCGCAGGTTCTGAACTTAAATGTCAGTTCTGTACCGGGCTGGGTGCCGATGCGGCCATCAATTACCAAACCCA
The DNA here is from genome assembly GCF_900163745.1 of Crenothrix polyspora. Taxonomy (GTDB): domain Bacteria; phylum Pseudomonadota; class Gammaproteobacteria; order Methylococcales; family Methylomonadaceae; genus Crenothrix; species Crenothrix polyspora_B. Next base: position 8,243 of record NZ_FUKJ01000048.1, on the reverse strand, counting down.
AGACTTTGTTGAAGACATCAAACAACTGACCGATAACCAGGGCGTTGATGTCATTTTGGATATGGTCGGCGGCGATTATTTGCCACGCAATCTCAGCTGCATGGCTTTTGATGCGCGTTTAGTGCAAATAGCATTACAAAAAGGGGCGAAATCTGATATAAATCTGCTGCCAATAATGCTGAAACGACTGACACTCACCGGCTCAACCTTAAGGGCTAGAGACGATAACTTTAAAGCGGTTATCGCCGATAAATTACGTAACCAGGTCTGGCCTTTACTGGAAGCCGAAACCATTAAACCCGTCATACATTCATCTTTTGTACTGACTGAGGCTATGCAGGCACATCAGCTCATGGAAAGCAGCCAGCACATTGGAAAAATAATTCTAACCGTATAAAACTATGCCATTCACCACCGTTATTTCTGCAGATACCGTCCTGGAATACCTTGAGCACGATAATTGGGTCATTATCGATTGCCGTTTTTCCTTGGCTGCCCCTGAAGCAGGCATCAGCGCCTATCGTCTGGGCCATATTCCCAATGCCCGTTATGCTCACCTGAACAATGATTTATCGTCCGCCATCACCAGCTTAACGGGGAGGCATCCGTTACCTGATTTTAACCTGCTGGTCAAAAAAATAGCGGCATGGGGGATCACTTTTAATAACCAGATCATTGTTTATGATGATGCTGGTGGTGCTTTTGCTGCTCGATTGTGGTGGTTGCTACGCTGTTTAGGTCATACACAAGTGGCTGTGTTAGATGGCGGCATTCAACAATGGTTAGCAAAAAATTACCCGATGACGACACACTTGCCGGTCAGCACGGCCGGTCACTTCAAAGCTTACCTCGATACAACGCAATGGCTGGATACGCTGCAACTGGAAAACAGTCTGGCCAGAAAATCCATTTGCCTGATTGATGCCAGAACACCAGAACGGTATCGCGGTGAACACGAGCCTATTGATCCCGTTGCTGGGCATATTCCAGGTGCATTAAACCGGCCTTTTCAAAACAATTTGACTAGCCGAGGTCTGTTTTTATCGCCAGATGAATTGCAACAACAATTTAAATTGCTGATTAATGGCATGCCTGCCAAACAGGTCGTACATACCTGCGGTTCTGGTGTTACTGCTTGCCACAATTTACTGGCAATGGAATATGCCGGTTTAATCGGTTCCAAGCTGTATGCCGGTTCCTGGAGCGAATGGATACGCAATAAAAACAGACCGATTGCCACACAATAAGCGGTTGCTGTTCACACACATATCTTGGCTGCCTTAGCACAAAAATGGGCTTATGCCAGTTTTTTATTGTGGTTCAGAGAACTTTTCAGTAACCTACCCGCTGGCTTGGCTTATGTAGAAATAACGGGTCAAATCCAATTACAATAATTGATGTTACAAAGCCTTGTTGTATTGGGGTATGACTGGGAAAAACTATTTTCAGGTCACATAAATAGTAACCGTTCAGTTCCCCTCTGTGAAAAAGAGGGGTAGAGGAGATTTTTTAAATAAATCCCCCTCCACCCCTCGTAAACTCTCCCCCTTTTCCAAAGGGGGAGGTGAACGTAGGAACTAAATAATCATAACAATAAAAAATTATAATTTGAGGAGGGTATGTGGTGCCACAAACATCTGCATCAGTTGTTGTTGCATTATTAATGGGACTCGTCGGGGTTTGGTTTGTGCTCTGGCAATTACGGCATGTTCTTAGCTATGACACTGGCAATAAGACCATGCAAACCATTGCTGCGGCTATTCAGGAGGGCGCATCAGCATTTTTATCACGCGAATATCGGGTAATAGCTATTTTTGTGGCCATAGTCGCGGTTGTTATTACCACATTTTTACAATGGCAAACCGCACTGTGTTTTGTGATTGGTGCCGTAGCTTCTGCTGGCGCTGGCTACCTGGGCATGTATGTTGCCGTTCGCGCCAACGTCCGTACTGCCGCAGCGGCCAGTCGTGGTCTGCATGAAGGCTTGCGGGTAGCGTTCGGTAGTGGCGCTATCATGGGCATGTCGGTAGTCAGCTTCAGTTTGATCGGCATGACCGTGTTATACCTGATCTTTAAAGGTGATCCTAACCATTTAACCTATATCACCGGTTTTGGTTTTGGTGCCAGCAGTATTGCGTTGTTTGCCAGAGTTGGTGGCGGTATCTATACCAAAGCGGCGGATGTCGGTGCCGATTTGGTCGGTAAAGTCGAAAAAGGGATTCCTGAAGATGACCCACGCAACCCTGCGGTAATCGCCGATAACGTTGGTGATAACGTCGGCGATGTCGCGGGTATGGGGGCTGACTTATTTGAAAGCTACAGTGGTTCTATTATTGCCGCTGCCACATTGGGGGCTGCTTTAGGTGGTAAATCTGCGGCCGCCTTCATCGGTTTGCCGTTTTTGGTAGCGGCTGTCGGCGTTATTTCCAGTCTGTTTGGCATTTATAAAGTTATTGGCAAAGCAGCGGATGTTACGGTAGCTACGCCTGAGGCATCGGCCTCTTTGCAAGCGCGTGCGATGTACTATTTGAATCGCCAGGTCGCAAAAATTGACGAAAATGCCAGTCTTGATGATTTGTTAAAAGCCTTGCGTGATTCAGTCTGGGGCGCATCTGCCGTTGTTTTAGTGCTGTCTTTGTTCTGCGTTATTGCCTCTGGCGTACACTTTAACTATTGGCTGGTGATTCTGGTTGGTTTGATTGCCGGTAACGGCATTGCTTACACCACCGAATATTTCACGGCTTATACCGAAAAACCCACGCAAGCTATTGCCAAAGCGACACAAACCGGTGCGGCAACCACGATTATCCAAGGTTTGGCAGTGGGCATGATGAGTACGGTTGCACCAGTATTGATCACTGCGTTTGCCATATTGGGCAGTATCTGGTTAGGTCATGCAGCTGATGGCACAATGGCCGCAGGTCTTTATGCTGTGGCCTTGGCGGGTGTGGGTATGTTGAGCACGCTGGGTGTGACTTTAGCAACCGATGCTTACGGCCCAGTCGCTGATAATGCCGGTGGTATTGCAGAAATGAGTGGCTTGCCAAAAGAAGTCCGTCATCGCACTGATGCGCTGGATAGCTTGGGCAACACAACTGCCGCTACCGGTAAAGGTTTTGCAATTGGTTCGGCTGTGTTGACGGCTTTGGCTCTGTTAGCGGCTTATGTGACAGCGGCAAAAATCGAAAGCTTGAACATTCTTGGCCCAACCATGCTACCTGGCATTTTGATTGGTGCCATGATGCCTTACCTGTTTTCAGCCTTGACCATGATGGCGGTCGGTAAAGCAGCGCATGAAATCGTGCTGGAAGTGCGCCGTCAGTTCCATGAAATTCCTGGTTTGATGGAAGGCACGGGTACGCCGGATTACAAAACCTGCGTAGGTATCAGTACTGAAAGCGCCTTGCGTGAGATGATTCTACCGGGTGCGCTCGCTGTTGTCGTGCCGATTGTGGTCGGTCATGTGCTCGGTAAAGAAGCGCTGGCCGGATTACTGGTAGGTACGATGTCGTCTGGCTTTTTACTGGCCGTTATGATGGCGAATGCTGGCGGGGCGTGGGACAATGCTAAAAAACTCATCGAAACTGGCGAGTACGGCGGTAAAGGCTCTGATTCTCATAAAGCGGCGGTTGTCGGTGATACTGTTGGCGATCCTTTCAAGGATACCAGTGGCCCTGCGTTGAATATTTTGATTAAACTTATGACCATCGTTAGCTTGGTATTTGCCAATTCCTTTGGTTCGGGCTGGTTAAGTTTTTAATCCGTATTCACGTTACTTTCGCACTAGATGCCACAGCCTGGTTACCGGCAGTGGCATCTAATGCTAAAGGCGGGTTAGCCTTATCACTAATTAGGGGAATATTTTGGATTTAGGCACAATTGAAAATCTTAGCCTGAAAGCATTATGGCCAGGTGAATCTACACATTTCACCCCATGGCTTGCACAAAATCTGGATGTCCTCGGTAAAAAACTTGGCATGGATTTGGAGTTGGAATCGACAGAAGCGGCGGCTGGAGATTTTTCAGCAGACATAGTTGCACGAGATCTTTCAACGAACAAATTGGTTGTCATTGAAAATCAATTTGGGGGAACTGATCACAAGCATTTAGGGCAGCTAATCACCTACTCTTCTGTTCTTGGAGCTGGTGCAGTAGTATGGATAGCCGAATCAATTCGACCAGAACATAAAGCTGCAATGGATTTCTTGAATATAAATCTAAAGGAGAGCTTGAGTCTCTATGCTGTTGAAGCATCTGCAATTCGCATAAACGACTCGAAACCAGCCTTTGTCTTAACAGTTGTCTCAATGCCAAGTGAGGCAAATATTACCTCCTCGGAAGTTACTCTGCGGGTAACAGAAACCCAAGAAAAATATCGTAGCTACTTTCAGACACTAATTGACGAGTTACGAGAAAAACATAAATTCACTAATGCTCGTGCAGGCCAACCACAAAACTGGTATACCTTTGCGTCCGATAATTCAAAACTGTACAAATTCGCAGCAAGCTTTACTATTGAAGGAAAAGTTAGAGTTGAAATTTATATCGATTGTGGGGATAAGTCAAAAAATGAGCAGTTATTCGATAATCTTCTTAATAAAAAAGAATCANNCAATAGAATCAGAAATTGGTCAAGAATTAAGTTGGGAGCGGTTAGACAACCGCCGGGCATGCCGTGTTGCAATATATAGAGATGGAGCGATAGATTCAGAAACCGAAATACTTAGCGAAATCAAAAACTGGACTATTCAAAATCTTCTCAAGTTCAAAATAGTTTTTCCATCTTTTATACAACAGGCATCCGGTATAATAATCAATTAATTTGAATAGATTTATGTGTTTTTATCATGCACGAAATAGCTTTTGGGTGTTTGTTTTGCAATCGGTAGCTATACAATATGCAGCTCTCGAATATTTTGTTTAGTTCAAGCACAATGGTTATTTTTGCTTTTTTAATTTTGTGTGGGTTTGGCTTCAGTACACAGTTTGGCTGGCTAACACAGTACGCAACCTGACTGACCTTGATATTGTTGTTTTATTTACAACTCTCTGGTGATAGTGCAGTGCTTCAATAGGTTGTATTTTGAATCACCGATTTTTATAGACGTGATCATAAATAGCTTACAGGATTGTTATGGATGAAAGTTGGAAAAACTGGGTAAAAGAAAATTTAGCCAGAGGCTGTAAGCCCCCTGAAATAAAAGATATTTTACTGAAAAATAACTTTACTTTGCCGGTTATAAAAAAAGCAATGGGCGATAAATTTCCTGAAGATGCCGCACAGGATGCTCGCCATGTTGATTATGAAGCCTTGGCAAATATCAAAATTACCAAAACAGCGAAGCTTGTTGACACTGATTTGTTGCAACTTTATACGCTGGAGAGTTTTCTTTCTGAACAGGAATGTAACAAGCTTGTCGATCTAATCAACAGGCATTTGCGGCCATCAACCATTTCTATCGAGAGTAATGATAAATATTTTCGTACCAGTAGCACTTGCGATATGGCTTTGATAGAGAATCCGATGGTGCAAGCGATTGACAGGAAAATAGCCGATACAATTGGCATTAATGTTGCTTATTCTGAAAAAATTCAGGCGCAAAAATACGCTGTGGGACAAGAGTTTAAAGCCCATACGGATTATTTTGAGCCACACACTGAAGAATACAAGACATTTGCCAGCGAAACAGGAAACCGCACCTGGACTTTCATGGTCTATCTTAATGATACTATTAAGGGTGGCGGTACTCAGTTTGTGAATTTAGGCAAAACGTTCTACCCTAAAAAGGGGATGGCGGTTATCTGGAATAATTTATCCCCAGAGGGAATGCCCAATTATGATACGTTGCATTGGGGATTACCTGTTGAACAAGGTGAAAAAGTTATCATAACCAAATGGTTTAGGGAAAAAGGTACGGGAGAAATGTTCTGCTAAAACTAATTTTCAGCTATTTTGAACAACAGATTGTAGTTAACAAGCTCTTCAGTTAGTCAGATGACGTTTTCCATCATTATTCCCACTCTGAACGAGGCTAAAAACATTCGCGCCTGTTTGTTGGCCTTGCAACCTTTACGAAACCAGTGTGAAATCATCATTGCCGATGGTGGCAGTACCGATACCACGCGTATCCGGGCATTGCCTTTAGTCGATAAGATTATCCTGTCACCCTGCGGTCGTGCCAAACAAATGAACCGTGGTGCAATGCAAGCTACCGGCGATATTTTAATTTTTCTTCATGCCGATACTTATTTGCCTGACAATGCTTTAATCACTCTTGAGCAGCAACTAGCGCAGAGTAACACGCACTGGGGGCGTTTCGATATCCGCCTGGATAGCCAGAATATAATGTTAAAAATTGTCGCACAACTGATAAGTTGGCGATCACGCTGCACGGGTATTGCTACAGGCGATCAAGCTATTTTTGTCGCACGGACTACTTTTTTCGACATAGGTGGGTATCCTGAAATTGATCTAATGGAAGATATTGCCTTATGTCGGATGTTAAAAAAAATCAGTTCCCCATTATGCTTAACAGCCAAAGTAAGCAGTTCTGCACGGCGCTGGGAGCAGTTTGGTATTACCAAAACCATCTTGCTGATGTGGTGGTTGCGTTTACGTTACTATCTGGGTGCTGAGCCTTCGGAATTGGCAAAACTTTACCGTGCTGGGCAACTATGGAAAACCTAATTCGCTTATCCTTCGCCTTGGGTATTTTTGGCATAATGATTGGCTGGGAAACCTTAAAGCCCAAAAGATTAACACCGATCAATCGCAAACAACGCTGGCCGATTAATTTGGGTTTGGCGGCGTTTAACATGCTGATGATGCGTTTTACCGTAGGCAGTCTCGCTTATTTGAGTGCAGTTAACGCGAGTCAACAATCATGGGGCTTATTGAATCAGTTTATTTTACCTCACTGGCTTACGATCACAGCGACCTTGTTAATCCTGGATTTTGCTGTTTATTGCCAGCATATAGTCCTGCATAAATGGCCATTGCTTTGGCGATTACATCAAGTTCACCATACCGATCTGGAGTTTGATGCCACGACCGCAGTGCGTTTCCATCCTTTAGAAATCATCCTGTCTATGATTTACAAAGTGGCCTGTATTTATCTGCTAGGCGCAAATCCGGTAGCGGTCATTGCGTTTGAAATCATCCTCAATGGCGCGGCAACTTTTAATCACAGCAATATTGGCTTTTCCGAAAAAATGGATAAAACCTTGCGCTGGCTCATTATTACGCCGGATATGCACCGTATCCATCATTCCCCTATCCCTACTGAAACGGACAGCAATTATGGCTTTTCCATTTCCTGCTGGGATCGGCTGTGCAAGACCTATACGGCTGAAAGCCAGCATCCGCAAGCAACCATGCCTATCGGTTTAAAGGCTTTTCGTAAAGCAACGGATTTAAGTCTTGTAGGTTTATTGCTCATGCCTTTTAAAGCTCTGCGATGGGATTAATGGCGTATCACTATCCGAATGCCGTTTTAATGATCTTCTGCAAAGCACCGGTTGCAGGACACGTCAAAACCCGCCTGAGTGGAGCATTAACACCTGACCAGTGTGTAGAAGTGCATACCGAACTCAGTTTGAGGACATTGGATTTAGCGACACAAAGCAAGCTATGTCCTGTGCAACTTTGGTGTAGCCCGTCAATCGAGCAACCTTTCTTTTCCTCAATCGCAACCCGATACAATCTTCCGCTTAGACAACAACAAGGTCATCATTTAGGCGAACGTATGCACCATGCTTTTTGCTCGGTATTAAACAGTTATCGCCACGCTTTAATTATCGGTTGCGATTGCCCGTCATTAACGCGGGCAGATTTGCTAACCGCATTAACCGCGTTAACTGAGGGCAATGAGATTATCCTGGCACCGGCCGAGGATGGCGGTTATGTCATGATAGGTCTTAGCCAGCCCCATGCTGAGCTATTTGATGACATTCCGTGGGGAACACCACAAGTATTGGCAAAAACCCGCGATCGCATCAAACAGCATAATTTTCAGCACGCTGAAACCAAAGAACAATGGGACGTAGATACGCCAGCGGATTTATTGCGCTATTACGCTCTTAAACAAACGTAACTACTTAGTAGATGCTAAAAAGTCCACGGAAAGCACAAAAGACACAAAAATTTTTCGGTAATCATTCTTTTTGCGAAAAAAACATCAACATTTTTCCGTGTTTTTTGTGCTTTCCGTGGATAGATAAAAATGCTATACCCTATATTTTGA
>NZ_FUKJ01000050.1 GCF_900163745.1 Crenothrix polyspora | reverse complement strand
GGCCGCAACGGCGTTAAGGCGCTCCAGTGGGATTCTTTGAGCACCGCCAGCGCCAAGCCAAAACTTGCATATTCCCGATTGGCGTTATGATGGCAAGTGCCGCAGAGCGTTGCCAGCTCGGAGTCCATTTCTACCCCTGCGCATAGCAACAGCACATCCCGTTCAAAACTGCTTAAACCAAAACATTCCACCAAACCATCAATCGCCGATGGAGAGGGCAAAGCGGCTTGAACTTGGTCAATAGCTGCTAATGCTTCGCTGGGATCTTCGCCTTTTAGCAATGCTTTAAGGCGTGTGAACTCCGCAACCATGAATTGCTGATTAGTCTCCGTCCAATTTAACAGCCTTAACCCGTTCATGTGATCGTTATCCTATGGTCAAAGAATGTTGGCGGCTTGTCCGGTGTACCTGAACGGTCAATGATGGGGCTTTCGATGCCATCCACGCGCAACCGCACCAGTTGCGGCATGCCTACAATAGGATCAGCAATGGCTTTGGCAATTTCGAAAATAAGTTTGGCTGTTGATGGGGTAGCAAAGACGGTGGCGTTAATTTCTTGATTGCCCAGCAGCAAAGATACCCGCTGTTCCATTCTCACTTCGGGGCGGCAATCAAGGTTAATCGTCACCGAGCCATTCGCCTTTCTCGCTAAACTTGTTGGGAGCGGTGTCGTAATTTCCGGTGCAATCACCAACGGTAATTGGTTGGTGGTTCGCGGGGCGGTTTCTTTGGGAAGCGTCATTTTTACAGCTAATAGATAAACGCCAACCGGAAATACGGTGGGGCTATTGGGCAGCTTGAAATCAACCTGTGCATTGGTGTCCGCAGTAATGACCGGTATTTCTTGGTTGACCTTAAAACGGTCATTAGTCAGCACTACTGTCCGACCTGTACCGCCAAGATGATGGCCTTTTACAATGATCGTCTTGTCCAGTTGTGCAACAACCTGATTGCCGGGTAGCTCGATAGATTCAATCATCGGCACTGCCGGTATCAGGCTGGGCTGGACATCAACCCCGCTTTCCCTGTTTGTAACAGGATCAACCGTGCCTCGGCTCAACACAGGAAGCGGCGAACGCGCCGGACGGCTCGATTCGATCAACACCACCGACACTTGATACACGACCGTGGGGCGATAATGCGCCTGCAAAGCCGACCAAAATCGTGACATTTCCTCGGTGTTCAAAGAAGTCGGGGTAATCTTGATCTGTTCCACTTGTTCCGCCAAGTCAACTGCACGCAGCGCTTGGTACACTGACGGTAAAATGTTGCCATTGACGGGGGTTGGGTTCAATGCTCTGCGAATGGCATCACGAGCCAAAACCGGTGTCTCATGCAACAACTGCATCGCATAACCCAACAACACTTCCGCCTGTAAATCTTCAGTCCCATAGGCGGTCAACAAATAGTGTAAATCCAGTGCCAGCGGCGGGTTACTAGTACGGTTGCCACGCCCGTCATGAGATGGAAACCCGACATTGCGCCAAGCCGCATTGGGGGTGACCTGATGTAAAAACAGGTTAAGCCTGGGTACGGCATTGGCACCCGTAAGCTCAATAGTGTCTGGTGCAGTCACTGAAACTATTACACCTCTTCCTAAGGCATCGCTCATCTGGTGGTCAATTAAGCCATTGTCCAGCAGATCCCTGATGACTGCGGTAACACCAGCGATGGCGAGTGCGTTGCTCATGAGTGTACCCCGTCCCTTTTCGCCAGATATTCATCCAGCGACAGGGTTTTTCTGACCGGTGTGGAGGCTGGCTTAGAGGGTGTTTGGGCATGCACTGCGGTAATTTCGATGCGGCCAATAGTCACATGGACTTCGTTTGACTCTGAGGCGGATTCCTTGAAGGATATGCCGTTCCCCAGTTGATCTTTTGTAACGATGGGCCGTGGTTTAATAGATCCGGTTGATCCTTTGTCTATCGTTGGCCTTGTCGACAGCGGTGCGAAAATGTCAGCTTGTGCAACAGGGGAAACTAGCGGACTAAATTCCCTGTCAATTTCCCGTGCGTTTCCATGCAAGGATGATTCATTATTTACCGGCACTTGCTTTGTTTGTTCAAGTTTGCTTTGTTGTCCAGGATTCGATTTGACTGAAACATTTTCCGTTTCGCTGACTAATGAAGGTATAGGGCGAATCAGCGTATTAGCAGAAGACCCGAGTGATTCTGGTATTATGTGGCTTGACTCTGGTTCAACAGGGGATTTCGAAGCTTCATGCAGTGGCGTTTCAGGGTTTATTTGAGCATATTTTGATGTTTTTGAAATGGCGGCTACTTCGGGAAATGCAACCGGGCCATTACCTAATAAGTCTTCGTGGTGTTCAGCCAAAGCTATCCCTGAGTAGGGTAGTCTCGCAGTGGAATGTATCTCTGGAGCCGTTTTCAAACTGCGCTCTGCCAACCTTTGCAAATAACCGCTCATCAGCTTACCATCTCCAGGTAAAAGTTGCGCCGTTGGTCACTTAACGTTAACACCTCTCGTTCAGACCAACCGTAGGCACTCGCCAGCACATGAACCTCGTGCAGCAAGCGTTTGGCACGCACCTCAATTTCTTCCCAAAAAAAGCCACAAATATCAAAAGCACTCTGCCAAGTATGGCCACATGCTTCACAAGCAAGATCCAGCCCGATATTGGCTCGTGGGTCTACCTCCTCCATGCGAGCCTCAATCAATTGCACCATTGCCGCCGACCATTCCAGCTTAGTTTGGCTTTCGTCCTGCAAACAGCACAAATCCAACAGTCGCTGCATCCCAATATCTAAATCACGTTCATTTGCTATCTGCGCCAAATCCCTTGTCGTCGGCAGACGGAAACGCCAGCCGTCTATCTCGATAGCTAAATCCTCAAAGTCATTGGACAGTTGAAAAGTGCGCCCATCAAAGGAAAACTCCAAACGTTCTTTACACGTTGGACAATCAATATAAGCGTTAAAGAGCACGCCGAAAGTTGCCATGCGCAATTTTAAAATGGCGGCATCACGTTGCCCTACCGTCCAATCTGCCAGTTGCTCGTAAGATTCATTGGGTTGGAATGCACCCAGCAAAAGTAGCGCACGATCAACCGGGTGCCGGTTTTGCCCTTGCTCCCACAATCCCACTACCTCAAAAGCCGACAAGACAGGCATGGCTGCTAAACTGGAGGTTCATTAAAATTAGGTTCACTGGGCTCGGAGACTCCATAATCCCGCTCCCAACCTTCGTTTTCCAGCTTGATGTGCTGTATGGCGACAGCATTGGCATTGGCATCCAAATCCGGCAATGCTTGAAATTCAGACACCCAACACCGATACACTTTATAAGCCAGCGCTAATTGGCCAGCTTCGTTATATACCTCAATGATGATGTCTTTGCGAAAATCCTTCAAGGAAACTTCTAACCCTAAGCCTGAGCCAAAATTCCAGACTTTATTCGCCCATTTCTCAAACTCGGTATCATGGGTGACACCGCGATCAAGTGTTATCGCTTCAAATTTGGTGCGGCCTGGGGATTTCCTAGATGACGATGGATCGCCCCCTTCGCGATGCTCCACCATTTCGGTTGTGCGCTTAAGCGAACCAACCTTGCTGACACCTGCCACATATTTTCCATCCCATTTGACTCGAAATTTGAAATTTTTGTACGGATCGAACCGTTGGGCATTAACACTGAATTGAGCCATGACAATCTCCTGTGACAGTTATACGTCGACCTGGCCGGCCAATTGTTGAATTTTTATGACAACAAACTCGGCAGGCTTAAGCGGAGCGAAACCAACCAAGATATTGACGACCCCGAGATTAATGTCATTTTGCGTCGTTGTTTCTCGGTCGCACTTGACCAAGTAAGCTTCGCGTGGCGAACGTCCCTGAAAAGCCCCTTGCCGGAACATATTCTGCATAAATGCGCCAATATTAAGACGTATCTGTGCCCAGAGTGGTTCGTCGTTGGGTTCGAAAACAACCCACTGAGTGCCACGAAATAAGCTTTCCTCAATGAAAAGAGCCGTACGACGTACTGGCAGATATTTCCACTCTGATGCTAGCTGATCTGCGCCGACAAGCGTACGAGATCCCCATACAACATTGCCAGTAACCGGAAAGCTCCTAAAACAATTGAGTCCCAAAGGATTCAGCTGACCATTTTCACCGTCTGTCAGCTTATAAGTAAACTCTGGAACTCCAGAAAACGATGCGTCAAGACCTGCAGGAGCTTTCCAAACACCTCGTTGGGCATCTGTTCGCGCCATAATTCCAGCAACAGCACCACATGGAGCAAACTCGCCTAGCCTATTTTCATTAAGGGGATCCGGCATTTTTAGGCGTGGGAAAAACATAGCTGCATTACGCGCACTGTCATTGCCGATAGCAGCACGCATAGATTTTACACCCGAAACAGCACTTGAAACGGCAGTTGATTGATTTGCACTCCAGGCAGCTGGTGGATCAACGATAAGCATAGCGCGTCGATCTTTACAATAGCTGGCGGCTTTTGCCCAGGTTGTGTCTAACACTTCGTTGGGGGTAAACGGTGGGATACAAAGCAGATTGAATAAGTCTACGGAATCCAGCGAATAAATTCCTGTACGTGCGTTTATATCACCTAAAATTTCCGTATCAGTAATAGCGTTTCCATCATCATTTGCTGTTCCAGCAACAGCAACAATATTTGTACCATCCTTGGGATTTGCTCCCGCAGCAAGAGAGGTACGAACTTTAACGAAACTTGATTCTTGACTCAGTACCAAATTTACATAACGGGGATCAGTTGATGCTCCAGAAATATTCAGAAATGTCTCCTTTGAAACAACCTGCTTTCCACCTACAATATCGAGTAATTCAATCGTGAGATTGAACAAAGCAAGATTGGCCTTATCTTTTGTTTCGTGGTCAACCGTAGCGCGAAGTGCTGCACCCCATTTCCCAGGACTTGATGCCTCTAACACCAAACTACCAGAAGTAGCTGGCAAAGTAATACTTGCTGTCGAGTTTATGGCGTTGCCATTAAATACGCGAACGACTATGGCATCACTTCCGCCATGATTGAAGAAATGGGCAACCGCCTGACTCATCGTACTCGGTTGCCACAAACCACCGAAGGTTCGCGTGTATTCAGAATAGTTCTGTATACGGATTGCTTTGTCCACAGGCCCACTTAACGCACGGCCAATAAAAGCGGTAATAGATGTAGCCACACCCGTGATCGTTCGCACGCCACTGGGAATTTCTTCAATATAGACACCTGGGTAAGTAAGAGTAGCGGGCATGATTTGTCCTCCTTAAAGACTACATGCAATGATTTAATTTTAATGCTTAAAGTTAAATCAAGGATCGTTATGGGGTATATCAATTTATGTACTAAATCATTTAGGAATCCTCTTTAGTACAACTTCCAACTATATATCCGCAAAGAACTCAATCTAATCCACTACGAATATCAGCACACCCAACAGTGTGATTCAACAAATAAAAATCAACTTGGGCTAAGAAGGCATTACTTGTTATCTGCTAAAGCTTTACTTATATCTTCTCGCCAGGTCACTTCAGCCGCACTAATGTCAAACATTTCCTGAGCATTAGCGATACATACATCTGAATCGAAAATATTTATAGCCAACTTATTTTTATTATCTGCCTCTGCCAAAGCTTGGGTTAATTTTTTAAGTTCTTTCCTATACTCAACTTCCTCGAGAGCCAAACTGTTATTCAGCTTTGCGATAGCAATCGCTTTTTTATCTTCAGGTACAAGATCTTCAGCACACTTATGAGCTTGACTATTATTTTTTACTGCGTCTCTTAATGCCTGATAATAATCGCGGAAATGCTTACTTTTATTATTTTTAGTTTGAACATCTAATAATTTTTTAGCGATTTCAAACTTCTTATTTGCTGTATCGAATGCTGATTGCGCTTCTTGTTTAATTCCTTCGGCATCCGCCAACGTCCTTTGTTTTACTACATTGGCCTCTGATTCTAAACCTTGTTTTTTTTCGTCAAGTTCTTTTACTTTGTCTTCCGGTAAACACTTTTTAAAATATTCTTCATTAGGTTCCTTTGGTTTTGGAAATTCTTTAGTGTCAAGTTCTGGGGAATTTTGACATTGATCTGTACTAGGATTGCCTTTTGTAGACGAATACTGAGTTGTTGTTTCTTTTTGTGACATATTGTTCTCCTCAAAAAAAGTAATTACATTTTTTAATGAAATCAGAATGGTTGCGATGAAGCCGTACCATGAAGCTTCACCACAATATAGCTATCCAGTTGTCCGTGCCAAACTGGCGCAAACGGCCTCTGATGCATTGAGGTAATCCCAATAGTATGCACATTAATGTGCTGGTTCACTTCGAGGGCAACCGTTGGGATGATCAGGGTAAATGTTGTCGAACCAACATCTTCCGTTCTATGGAGAGTAACGGTAAGTTCATCACCCAGGTCTGTAGTGACTTTACGTATATCCTGCTCGTTGAATTGCAGGGTTTGGTGGGCATCGTGGTAAGTCAATCCTGCTTTAGAACCTAAAGCGCCAGTCGCATAGGAGACATGGATATGGGAGCTGTTTAAATTAAAAACATTGGCGGGTGATGGCATGAGGTTTTCCTCCGACTTTTAACTGCTTAAAATGGGGTAAATGTGTATTTTTTTCTAACGATGTCAACAATGCCTCTCCTCTTCATGGATTGAGTGCAATAAGTTTTTCTTATATTTTCCAACTGTTGAATGATCATGTCCGTAACTAACGATGCGGTAAACTGATCTGGCAATATTTCCACCACCTACATTGCAAATAATTGTGCCATTTTCGCTGACAAGCCCTGGAGCATGTTTTCCCAACCAATCATGATTTTCGATGGTTGTCTCAATACGGCAATCTTCAGGAATCTCAATTCCCATAGAGACCAGAAATTCCCGAGGATTGCCCAAAAATTCCAAATATTCCTCAGGCTTGCATTCCCAAAAGTGAACGTGAAAAGGTTCATCATGAATAATTTTTGATCTGGCTGAAAAATCAACTATTTTGGTTGGCATAAAAATTCCCCTTAATAATTACACAATAAATAAGCCATACATTAATTGACTAAATAGACGGTTTTAACGTGAATTCTTGCTAATCTTATTGATAGCTTTTGTGCCATTCGGAGCAACTCAGCATTATTTAGCTTTATTGCTCGAATAAACCCTGTTCCCGTTAAGATTGGCATTACATTTTACAACTGACTTCAAACTTAAATAATCTAGGGCTTGCTGAACCCTTGAACTGGAGACCTCAATACCTTGCCCTGGCAACCACCATTGTGTGATGCCTTCGACGGTGTCGGCGGCATGGGGGTGGCTTTTCAAATAGCATTCAATCTGGTCGGCTATGTGCAGCACCTCAACATCATTGAATTCAGACATCGCTTACCCCGACTTTTAATCTCATTAATATCAATACATTAATCATGCCAATATTTAGGCATTTGATTTATATAACAATAAATATAAGTAACTAAAATGACTGGGTTAATTTTGACCCACCCATTTTGGCGATATTTGACCTATCTTTATGATAATTAAGGTTTTATGGTGGTGGGTCAAAAAAGACCCAGGTGGGTACTTTTTAACCCACCCCGTGTGGAGCTACCCAAGCCGCCCCACTGTGAACAAATGGCAATCAATTTGTAGGATGAGGACAACGGTTCGAGTGAGCCGTGGGGAAATCCACGTCAGTTGCCGCGAAACCGCTCTGGATTAATGCCATGTTTTTTCAGCAACTTGCCCAGGGCACTGCGCTCTTTTTGCGCCCTGTCGGCCGCTTGCGTCACATTGCCCTGGGTATTGGACAGGAGCCAGGTCAGGTAGTGTTGTTCAAAGTGGTTAATGGTCTGGTTTTTTGCTTCCTGATATGAAGCGTCAATCGCAAAGTTTTGCCTACGGTCCAATAATTTCCGGCGTGAACTGGAAGGGGCATCATCATGATGAATAGCGGTGGGGATAATTTCAGTATCCGGTGACAGTAGGAAAGACCGGTGGACGAAATTTTCAAGCTCACGTACATTGCCCGGCCAGTGGTAACCGGCCATCCAGGCCAGCGCATCCGGATGCAGGCGCTTGTCCGGTTGCTGGTACTGGCAGCGGTACTTCTGCATAAAATGTTCCGCCAACGGCGGAATGTCGGTCTTGCGCCGCCGGAGCGGCGGCAGGTTCAATTGCAATAGGTTCAGCCGGAACAGCAAATCCTGCCGGAACAAGCCCTGGGCCACCAGTCCGGATAAAGACACATTGCTGGCGGCAATGATCCGGACATCCACTTTC
>NZ_FUKJ01000026.1 GCF_900163745.1 Crenothrix polyspora | reverse complement strand
GGCAGGCGCAGCTATTGGCGCGGCGGCGGGTGGTTTTGGTGGCGGCGCTCAACAAGGCTTTAGCTCAGAAGATAAATACAAAAATGCTTTTAACAACTGCATGAGCAATCGTGGCCATCGCGTTGTAAGATAAGTTTTAACGGAGTAGTTAGCGACACAAGGATGTGTTGCTAACGCTACATTGTTTATTCTTTGCTGATCTTGCAGATCTGTCCACGAAAATCACGAAAAAGATTTATCCCCCCCGCATACCAACCACAGGCGTTTTTTTTGTGTCTTTCGTGCTTTTCGTGGACAGAAACTTCCCGTTGAACATACGTAACATCCGCTAACCCAGCAATTCCCACACTGGTTTTATCTTGTCTGGAAACGGCGCAAGCCGCCCTAATTCTACCCATTGATTAGCAGGGGTATGAAAATCCGAGCCCATTGAACCTGCCAGCTCAAACTGCATGGCGTAACTGGTCGCGAGTTTTATGTCGTCAGCATTCATACGGCTAACGACGACTTCAATTGCCTGGCCACCGGCCTCTTTAAAGGTAGCCAATACCCGTTTCATCCACGCCGCTGTCAATTTATAGCGTAGGGGATGCGCCAGTACCGCCACACCGCCAGCGGCTGTAATCCAGCTAACCGCTTGCGCCAACTCCGGCCATTCGGTAGCGACAAATGCGGACTTGCCTTTACCCAAATAACGATCAAAGGCTTCTTGCTGGGTATCAACATGGTGTTGCGAGACCAGGAAATCAGCAAAATGGGTGCGGGTAATCATGCCGTCACCGGCTTTGTTCTGTACATACTCCAGCGCACCGGGGATACGTTTTTTGGCTAATTTATCAGCAATTTTTGCCGCGCGTTGATCGCGCGTCGTTTGCATGTTTTCCAATGATGCCAAAAGTGGCGCATAAGTGGAGTCAATACCTAGACCCACAATGTGAAAACAATGACTTTTCCAGTTTGCTGACAATTCCATGCCATTTATTAACGTAATGCCTATGGAATCAGCACAGATGTGTGCTTCAGCCAACCCTGCCACGGTATCGTGATCGGTTAACGCCAGCGTGGTAACGCCTTGTGAGTGGGCACGTTGTACCAAGTCAGTGGCGGACAAAACGCCATCCGATGCTTTGGAGTGGCAGTGCAGGTCATAGACCTCAGGGGTACTCATTGGTATTCTCCGTACAGTTTTGCATAAAGGCCGTTGTTTTGGATTAACACCTCATGTCGGCCTTGTTCGCAGATTCTGCCGCCTTCAAACACATACACATGATCGGCTTGTTTAACAGCACTTAAGCGATGCGCGATAATGATAGTGGTACGGCCTGTTAAAAAATCGTTGAGCGCAAGATGGATTTTACGTTCGGTGTCAGTGTCCAGCGCAGATGTGGCTTCATCTAAAATCACCACTTTAGGATCGGCGACTATCATGCGGGCGATAGCCATGCGTTGGCGTTGTCCACCCGATAATCGCATCCCTTGTCGACCGACTACGGTATCCAGTCCGGTGTCTATGTCTTTAACGACATCAGCTAATTGGGCGATGCCAAGCGCACGCCATAATTGTTCATCGCTGGCAGGCCGCCCTAACGTCAAGTTAGCGCGGATGGTATCATTAAACAGGATGGGGTGTTGCAGTACAGTGACGACATTCTCTCTGACTACATCCAGCCCTATCTGTTCAATGCTCACACCGTCAAAATAGATATGCCCTTGGTCAGGTGGGTAAAGACCGATCAAGGTTTGTATTAAGGTGGATTTACCGCCACCACTGGCTCCAACTAAAGCCACTTTTTCACCGGCTTTGATGTGTAGGTGTATGCCCTTTAATACCTCATCTTCACGGTAACTGAAATGCAGGTTTTCGACCTGTATGGCTACCGTGGTTTTATTCTGAAAGGGATTTTGCAGATGCGGGTAATGGGGTTCTTGGCGTAACGCGGCCAAAGTATTGATACGGGCTAACGCGGCTTTGGCACCGTAATACGCATATTGAATATTTAAAACTTCCTGGACCGGTGCCATCATAAACCACAGGTAACCAAATACGGCCAGCATTTCCCCGATGGTGAGATCAGAATAAAACACCATCAGCATGGCACAGGCACGAAATACATCAAAGCCAAACAAAAAAATCAGAAAACTTAAGCGTCCGGCGGCATCGGCTTTCCAGGAGAAAGCTGTCGAGGTGTCTTTAACGGTACGTGCTGATTCAATCAGTTGTTGACAATAATGCTGTTCACGGTTGCTGGCGCGGATTTGGTGGATGGCTTCCAGGGTTTCGGTTAACGCTTGCTGAAAAATCTCATAAGCCGAATTTTCGTTATGCTTTAAATCTTTAACTTTAGACCCCACGACACGGGTGAAAAAAATTACCACCGGATTGAGCAATAAAATAAACAAGCCTAATTGCCAGTGCATCCACAATAAAATAATGGCTGTGCCAATAATGCTCAGAAAGGCGATCAGTAACTTGCTGACGGTAGAGCCGATAAAGTTGTCGATGGTATCTAAATCTTTAATCAGGTAGGTAATGACCGTCCCTGTGCCTAAGCTTTCATATTCGGCCATGGATATGCTTTGTAAATGACCAATCAGGTTTTGACGAATATGAAAAATAATATCCTTGGAAATGCAGTAAAATTGCCGCGCCTGTATGATGCCAAAGATGCTGGCAATAATGCGCAAAAACAAGCTGACCAACAAGGCAACGCTGATATAAACCACCGGCAAACGCCAATCGACAGGCAGGAATAAATCAGTGGCTTTAATTAATTGTCCTGGCTTATGCAACAACACTTCATCGATTAACAACGGCATCAGCAAGGGCACAGGCACGCTGGCGATGGTGGCCAAAATCGCAATAAAATGCGAGGCAATAATGGCTTTTTTATGCTTTAACGCGATGCGAAAAATAGATTCCCAGCTATACGTTAGTGTACCACTGGGTATTAACAATGGCTTTTTACGCCTGCTACTTGGTTTCGTGCGATGTTTGTTTTTCATGTTGCCTCGCACTGAATGCTACCTGAAGGGTAGTGTGGGGGTATTAAGTCTAAAGGGATTAATCAGTAGATGTTAAAAAAGTCCACGGAAAGCACAAAAAACACGGAAAAGTGTGGGTATTTTGTCGCAAAAAAATTATTACCGAAAATTTTTTGTGTCTTTTGTGCTTTCCGTGGATAGATAAAAACACTGCACCCTATCTTTTGCACAGCTGAGTAGTTACGATTAATCAATAAAACGTTTAGTTAAACCGGCGTATTCATCAATTCTGCGATCACGCAAGTACGGCCATATTTGCCTCACATGTTCTGATCTTGCGCTATCGAGTGTACACGTCAACAGCTTTATTTCTGAAGCATCGGCCTGAGCAATAATTTCGCCCTGGGGGCCTGCAATAAAACTGTTGCCCCAAAATTCAATGCCACTATCGGAATCCGGCGCTTTCTCAAATCCAACCCGATTGCATGAAATAACCGGAATGCCATTGGCAACTGCGTGCGAGCGCTGAATGGTAATCCAGGCATCGAGTTGGCGTTGCTGTTCTTCTTTACTGTCATCACGATCCCAGCCGATGGCGGTAGGATAAATCAATAGATCCACACCGGCCAAGGCCATCAAGCGTGCGCCTTCTGGAAACCATTGATCCCAGCAAATCAGTACGCCGAGTTTACCGATGGAGGTTTCGATAGGTTTAAAACCGATGTCGCCAGGGGTGAAATAATATTTTTCATAAAAGCCAGGATCGTCCGGAATGTGCATTTTGCGGTATTTGCCAGCGATGCTACCATCTTTATCGAAGACCACTGCCGTGTTGTGATAAAGCCCTGGCGCACGTTTTTCAAATATTGTCGAGACGATAACAATACCCAGTTTTTTGGCAACATCAGCCAGAATTTCGGTGGTAGGCCCTGGTATGGATTGCGCTAATGCGTAGTGCTGGTAATCTTCATTCTGGCAAAAATACGGGCCGAGATGCAGTTCGGGTAACACGACCAGATCGGCGTTAAGCGCTGCTGCTGCGTGGATTTGGGCAATGGAAAAATCAAGGTTGCTTTGTCGATCTTGATCACAACGCTGTTGTACCGCGCTAACGATTATTTTTGATTTCATGGTGAGTGCATAGTTATAAAATATTGGTCATTATTTTATAACGGTTTGTCAATCGAATACATCCGTTAATAACACGCCGCCAGCAATTCACGCATTTTAGCCAGACCCAGCTTGCGGGCTAAGGCAACATTTTTCTTGGGAATGTTTTGGGGGTTAGGAAAACTGGCCAGTGCTTTTTCAATGCTGCTTTCACGTAACAGATGCAGCATTGGATAAGGCGAGCGGTTGGTGTAATTGGCCGGATCGTCTGGTTCCGCGCCTTCAAAACAGTAATCTGGATGAAAGCTGGCGAGCTGGTAAACGCCTTCATAACCTTGTTGAATTAACAGTGTTTCAGCGTAGTTAAGAAAGTCCAGATAGTCGTCAAACCCTGCAAACGCAGCGCTATAAATCAATAGCGTTGTTTCAATCGTTTCGTCCGTATCCAAGCGTTCGCATTCATCCATCAGCAGTTGCAGGCAAGTGTCAATCGCGCTGTCATCAATAGTGCTAAAACGGATGCTGTTGCGAGTCAGCGTCTGTTTGGCAAACGGGCAAAAATTGTGGGCAATCACAATGGATTTTAGCCAGGCTTCCGTTGCTATTTTATGGGGGTGTAACACCAGTGCATCATCGGGAATCATAGACAAATCCTTGCGCCAATCATTTGTGTAAAGTTGTGCAGGTTAACACAGACGCGCTTAATTGGGCAGCATGTCGGTTTCTGATTGATACGGCAAAGTTGATATTGTCGTGATGTTTTTTGTGACGCTGTCCACAGTTTTCTATTTTAATTCTTCTGAATGCCCTGTATTAGCTAAGCTTTTGGCAAACGCCCAAATACATCACGCACATTCAGCGCAGCGGAGAAGAATTAATGTCAAAGATATACGGAAAGCCTACTAATGATACGCTTAAGGGCGGCTTGGGTAATGATGATATTTATGGCTTTGCCGGTAAAGACAGCTTGAATGGCGGACGGGGTAATGACGTGTTGTACGGTGGTGAAGGCGCGGATACTTATCTGATAGCAAGCCATGACGGGAGCGACATTATTGAAAACTACGATATTGACGGCAGTGTCGATGTGCTGCGCTTTACGGACCTGCTGCCTAGTGGCATTACCAAGACAGTCCGTGATGCTGTAAAAGGTGATTTAACGTTGGTTTATGGTGATAGCCAGGTCAAGATTCCATATTATTTTTCGGGTGCAGCCCATCAGATCGACCGGTTTGTTTTCGCAGATGGATCGGTATGGCAAACCAGCGACAAGGCGATTGCCAATAAACTTGAAGCGGTTAGAGGTACGGCTGGTAACGACAAGATTCAGGGTGTATTCGATTGGGACGATGCCATTGATGGCTTGGCGGGTAACGATCAATTGAATGGTGGCAGTGGCAAGGATACTTTACGCGGCGGTGCGGGAGATGACCTTCTTGCCGGTGGCGAAGGCAATGATAATCTGCAAGGTGGCAGCGGTAAGGACGCATTATATGGCGAGCAAGGTGATGATAGCTTAGCAGGTGGCGCTGGCGTGGATTTATTGTCCGGTGAAGAGGGGCTCGATACGCTGAATGGCGATAACGGCAATGATAAATTAGCCGGTGGAAACGGTAACGACACGCTTAACGGCGGGGCGGGAGATGACTATATTGATGGGGGTATCGACAACGACATCCTGGCCGGTGGTGCAGGGAAGGATACGCTTTTGGGTGGCGCAGGCAATGACAGCTATTACATCACCGATTTGCAAGATACCGTTTATGAGACAGCGGGCAATGATACGGTTTATGTTTCAGTAGACGATTACAAAGTACCTGACGGCATAGAAAACGTAGTGCTAGCCAAAAATGTACGGCCTTTACCCTATTTTATCGATAGTTTGCTCAGTGGCGGTACGCAGTTGGGAATTGGTAAAGCACATTCATTCACCTACAGTTTTGTGTCTAAGGCCCAGCCTGAGTTTAAAGGCTTTGCCCCCTATTCGCCCGCGCAACAAACAGCCGTGCGTGATGCACTGGCAAAATTCAGTGCGCTAGCCGATGTTACCTTTAGCGAAAAAACTGATAGTGCTGCTATTGAGCTACGGTTTTTTCGTGACGACCTGAGTTTTTTTAATTTCCAGAATGCCGCAGGTTTTGGCAGCTATCCACCCGATAGTGATGTGCATATCAACGTTAAAACCCAGGATATGTCGTTGAGTCATGGCAAAACAACCGGTAATTTCGCCACGCTTTTGCATGAGACCGGCCATGCCCTGGGTATGAAGCATTTGTTTGAAAAAACCATATTGAGTGGTAGTGAAGATAACACCGTTAATACGGTCATGAGTTATCAATCCAATAAGGACTATGTCGTTGATCTGGGTCTGTTTGATAAAGCGACACTGCATTATCTCTATGGCGTTAATCACAGCGTGCGGGCAGGCAGTGATACCTATACCCCAGAGGATCGCTATATTTGGGATAGTGCGGGTATCGATACGTTCACCGCCAATACGCAAACGCTGCCGGTTACTATCGACCTTAAGCCCGGCAGTTGGGGTTATGTGGGTAGCAAAGCAGCGAGTATTTTAGCCAAAAACCAGTTCTTCATAGGACATGATACTTTTATTGAAAATGCCACAGGCGGCAGTGCTAACGATACTTTGACCGGCAACACGAAAGCAAACACCCTGAGCGGTGGAAAAGGCAATGATACTTTATTAGGACTGGTCAGTAATGACACTTTGGTGGGCGGCAACGGCAAAGATGTACTTGTCGGAGGTATCGGCAAAGACAGCTATGTTTTAACGGAAGCGACACCTGCACAAGATATCGTGCGTATCAGTGCTGGAGACAGCCCGGTGGCTCACTACGATAAAGCAAGCGGTTTTAAGCTGATTAGCAACGGTGTTCCCCATACCGATGTCGATAAGCTTGACTTACCTTCCCATCACATTGCTGCGAATAGTGCCAAAGTGAATGGTGTTAATGCTGGAACCGTTGCCAGCCATCATATTAACCACGGCTTAATCAGCTTTGATGACAATAATAGCTATGCCCAGTCACTTACGGTTAACAAAAGCAATTTTGCCGATGTGCTGCGTTATGCGCAGACCAATATCCATACCATAGGCGATACTGTGGTCTTTAACGCCTTAGGCAACAGCTACGTGTACCAAGAGGGCGCAGCTAAAGATACCCTGGTGGAATTAACAGGCGTGACTGCCAATGGCTTAAGTATTGATGGAGTATTTACTGGTGCGGTTTGGATCAATTAATTTTAAATATTGACTACACTTAATTTGAGTATTTATTTACGAGATCTACGCATCATAATTTTTAAAAATTTCAATAGTGGTAAATAACGTACTAATTCTCACGTTGCTTCGACTAATCGAGGATTAATTAGAACTGCTGATTACCTATAATCATACAAAACGCATAAATAGCCATAGGATTGCATATAAAAATATAAATAATGTAAATATATTGGATAATAATGACGAGTACATTTAATATTTGAGCCCCAAGCTCAACCAGCCCAGGCAACAACACTATGAAAAAATATCAAACAACAACCCGCCTTATGGCAATAGCCATTACCGCAACGTCATTAGTGGCTTTTTCGCAGCCCAGTTATGCCAAACGTTTTGGTAAAAACGCACCGTTTATAATTGATGATTTACCGGCAGGCGCAGTGAAATCAAAGTTGTTGGCAATATCGACGGCCAATAAGGATAAAGCGTTAAAATGGCTGCATACCATTTCTTTTAATGATGACGATCTGAAATATCTGAAAGTGGATAATGACGGCGGTATTTTCTACAGTGATACTTTTTCACTACCCAAAGGAACCACAGCGCCGGTGGCTACAAGTGCTGTATTGGCCCCTCAACCGATTAGTGCTGTTGACGCGTTTAAACTGCACAGTAAACCCAGTGCCAGTAATATCATTTATTTGGATTTTGATGGCCATGTGATTACCGGCACCGCATGGAACAGCGGTGGAACTAACTCATACAATGCCAAGCCTTACGATACCGATGGTACTGCGGCCAGTTTTAGCAGTACGGAGCTAAGTGCAATCCAGCAAATTTGGCATCGTGTGGCCGAAGACTATGCGCCATTTAATGTTGATGTCACTACCGAACTGCCAGCCAGTTTTGGCCCTACGGTTGGCAGGATTTTAATTACCAATAGCATAGACGGCAATGGCGTGGCAATGCCATCTTCTACGGCGGGTGGCGTGGCTTATGTTGGCGTTTGGGGCGGCACTAATTATGCTAACACCTATTCACCGGCACTGGTGTACTACAATAATTTGGCATCAGCGGCCTATTATATTTCAGAGGCCGCTTCGCACGAAATGGGGCACAATCTAAGCTTGTCACATGACGGCACTGCAACTGTGGGTTATTACAGTGGTCATGGCACAGGTTTTGTCTCATGGGCACCGATTATGGGGGTAGGCTATTATCAGAATGTCACCGAGTGGAGTAAAGGTGAATATACCGGTGCTAATAATACTGAAGATGATATTAGTTTAATTACAACTCGACTGGCTACCCGTACAGATGATCACAGCAATGTTATGGCTGGCGCTACGCCACTGTTGATGGATGCAAGCGGGGTAATTACGGTAACCAATCCAGAAAATGATCCGTTGAATACGTCAGCCAGTAACAAAGGTGTTATCGAAAAGCGTGATGATAGCGATTATTTTACGTTTAGTGCCAATGCAGGGCCGTTGCAGATTACTATCAATCCAGCTTGGGATGCGTTTAAAAGAGCCGATAAAAGGGGTGCCAATTTAGACATTCAGGCCACTTTGTACGACCAAACCGGTACGCAAGTGGTGCAAGTTGATCCTATCGACGATACCAATGCACTGATTTCAACAACGATTACAAGCGCCGGTACGTACTATCTTGCCATCACGGGTGTTGGCAATACGGCTTCCCCTTACGGTGATTATGGCAGTTTGGGACAGTATTTTATTTCCGGTTCGGTAACGCCTTCAACGGCAAACCCAGACACCACAAAACCCACTCCCGATCCTATGACCTGGATTACCTCCCCAAATGCCGGCGGTAGTAGTAACAGTATTAGCATGGCATCAACAGTGGCAACGGATGATTCTGGCAATCCTGTTCAGTACCTGTTTGCCTGTGTTTCAGGGGGTGCAGGTTGTGTGAGCAGCAGCTGGCAAGCATCTAACCAATACACAGCAACAGGTCTTGCTCCTAACACAACATACAATTACCAGGTGAAAGCCAAAGATGCCAGCGGCAACGAAACCACTTATTCAGACATAGCCGCTGCAACCACAGCGATAGCCACCGACACGACACCGCCAACGCCGAATCCTATGACATGGTCTATCAAACCGGCAGCGGTTAGTAGTTCCAGCATCAGCATGACAGCAAAACTAGCAACCGATACGTCCGGTAGTGCAGTGCAGTATATGTTTGTTTGCGTAACGGGCGGTCAAGGCTGCGTCAACAGCAGTTGGCAAGCGTCTACTCAATACACGGCAACTGGGTTGGCGACGGCTACAGCATACAGTTTTCAAGTCAAGGCAAAAGATGCAGCGGGTAATGAAACAACGTTGTCAGCGAGCGCTTCAGCAACTACCAAAAACGCAATTCCAGTAACGCCAGCAAATTTGTCAGGTAATCGCGTAACGACAACAAAAGCCTCATTGGCTTGGGATAAGGTAAGCAACGCCACCAGTTATGAAATTTGGCGCTGTACATTGGTGGGGACAATTTGTAATTACGGAACCAAGCGTTGGGCATCAGTCACTACAAATGCTTATTCTGGCACTGTACCAACAGGCACAGTGCGTTTTAAGATAAAAGCGGCTAATTCATTGGGTAAATCAGGGTTCAGTAATGAGATTGGCTTATAAGCCATCCTGAAACGGGTATTTTCAATTTCCCATCATGGTGCTATAGCTATTGAGTTCCGCCAGCTTCGATACACAAGAAGCTGGCGGAATACTTGTTAAACTAATCCAGGTTCGAACGATTTACTACGAATGGCTTGGTTTGCTGTATCGACTTACCCGAAAAGTCGTATCCATTTTTATTGTTGCTCAATTCATCAACGGCAGTAGCTGATCGAGTATTTTTCCATTTGTCGCCAAAATGTGCTCTGGAAAAATGCCTGGGTTTCCGTCAAAGTCAGTGACGCTTGCCCCCGCTTCTTTGGCAATAAGAGCGCCAGCGGCAATGTCGTACAAATTAAGCGATTGTTCCCAAAAGGCATCAACCTGCCCATCCGCAACCAGGCATAAATCCAGTGCGGCTGAACCAAAGCGGCGTTGGCCGGTGGTTTTTTCTGCAATTCTGCAAAAGCGCTGTAGATTGTTGTCTTTTAGATAGGCGCGTATACAGGCGAATCCGGTAGCAATCATCGCATTGCCAAGGTCATTTTCAGTCGATACACTGATGGGCTGGCCGTTTTTCCAGGCACCTTTGCCTTTTTTTGCACAGTAATAATCATCGAGGGCTGGGGCATAGACAGCACCCAGAACCAATTCCTGATTGATTTCCAAAGCGACGCTGATGGCCCAAAAGTACTGGCCTTTGGTGAAGGAATGCGTGCCGTCAATAGGGTCAACGACCCAGCGGGACAGTTGGTCTGCCGTTTGTCCGCTTTCCTCACCCCAAAAGCCAAATTGTGGGTAGTGCGTGCTAAGTTTATCCTTTAAAAATTGTTCGACAGCAATATCGGCTTCGGTGACAAAGTCACGCGGGCTTTTTTGGGTGATCTGTAAATTTTTTAAATTTTTAAATTGTGCTAAAGCAATAGCACCGGCTTCACGTACGATTTGTTCGAGTACAACAAGTGATACAGGCATGTTTTTTAAATAATCAGAGAATGTTAAGGGTCACAGCCATTAAATTAAGAAAAATTCCCATCAAACAAAATGTATGTTGGGTTGGAATAGAAAGAAGGTAATCCACTATATAGCGCACCGTAGAGACGCAAGGTCGCATCTTTATCCGCACAGAATATGTCTTAATTTAATGACAGTGATGTTAAGAGCGGGATTCCTTAAGGTGTCCCAGAGGGTTAGAGGCCGTTCAATTGATAATTAATACGAGGGGGCATAAAAAACGAAACCCAGTAAAACTGGGTTTCGAATATCGGTTTAAGTAAACCTTTGCGCTAACCTAAGTTCATTAGCTTGGCTTGTTGAGTCCAGGCGCGTTTAGTTGCCACTCCAGACCAGTTCAACACGGCGGTTTCTTTCCCTGCCTTCTTCTGTGCCGTTATCAGCAATAGGTTGATCTTCACCGTAGCCTCTTGCTGTCAATCTGTTGGTAACGCCTTTTTGGCTCAGGTAGTCGGCAACGGATTGTGAGCGGCGTTGTGACAAGCGCAAGTTATGTCTGCTTGTGCCTTCGCTGCTGGTATGGCCGGCCACTTCGATGTCATTCTTTTGTGGGAAATTAATCAGGCTTTCTGCAACACCATCCAGGATGCCCATGGCTTCAGGTGTCAATTCAGCAGAATCATATCTGAAATTTACGCCTTTGATTTCCAGCTTGATAGGGCAGCCTTGATCGTCAATTTGGCTACCGTTGATAGTGCCTGGGCATTTATCCAAACAGTCGTTAACACCGTCGGAATCTGAATCCAGTGTTGAGCAGTCTGGTTCGGGTGTCGGTGGTTCTACGACTGGTGCGCCTGGCTTTGGTCCTAATGGTACAACAAAACCTACGTTAACGGTCATGTCGTGGAACTCATCAGTGCCAGAAATCAATTGGGCATTGAGGTTGTTGTTATAACGGTAACGCACATCACTGCGAATCAGGAAGTTATCATGCAGTTCGTAAGTAAAACCTAAGCCTGCTTCGCCGATAACGCCAACACCACTATTGCCACCGACATAGCTGTTCATTGCACCTGCGGCCAATACCGCATAAGGTGAGAATTTATTGCGGAAGAAATAGTATTGCAAATCAGCTGTGCCACCTGCAAGATCCCATTGTCCAGTACGGCCAGCGCGATCATCATCAAAGCCGTTGTAAAAGCCTCTTAATTCAACGTTCATGTGTTCGTTGAGGATTTTACCAATGCCCATGCCTGCGCCGTAACCTGGGTTGTTAGCGTCCCTGTCACCGCCGGGTTTTACATAACTGCCAAAAGGCGCTATATACCAACGGTTATCGGTAAACTCTTCGGCATGTACTACTGGCAACATGCCGCTAAGGCTTGCTAATGAAGCAAGTGCAAGTATGTGTTTTTTGATCATAAGATTTTCCTAAGGTAGTGTAAAAAAACGGCAACTCAAAAAAAAATACATGAGGCATAGTTAAACCTCTCTGTTAAATTGGGTTTCATACGACATTAAAAACACGGCGGCAACAGCGGGGTGTTTTTTGATTATTATTGCCAGACCTGTTAAAAATGATGTATTGCTGCAATTCTAAAGTCACCCGATCCCCCCAAATTATTTTTGGATTTTTAGTCGAGGCGATTTTTTCACAACTCGACAAATCCGAAAAATATTTAAGGTTATAGCCAAGCTAAGGATAGGGGATATACGGCATAGTGTCAAGAACGAATGCAGGTGCTAATATTGAAAAGATACATGAAGTTATCCGTTATTCTGTAGGTTTTGCATTAAATGTAACGCACTTTTGGTTTGCCTTCAGAGGCAATTAACTCACCAATGACAAAGGCTGTTTCACCTTGGGTATGCAATGTTTCCAAAGCCATTTTTTCATCTTCGGCCGCCACGCAAACAATCATGCCGATACCGCAGTTGAAGGTGGTCAACATATCAGCCAGACCGACATTGCCTTGTTGTTGTAGCCATGTGAAGATAGCAGGAAAATCCCAGGATGCCAGTTTAATCTGTGCATCCAGCCCGTCTGGTAAAACTCTAGGCAGATTTTCAGTCAGGCCGCCGCCAGTGATATGCGCCAAGGCATGTACAGGTACAGTCTTTAATAGGGTTAACAGCGATTTGACGTAAATTCGTGTAGGTTGTAATAGCGCCTGGGCTAAGGTTTTTTCTGATGCCGCATCAAAACTGTCTTGCAGGGCTGTGCCGCTGTGTTCAATAATTTTGCGTATCAACGAATAACCATTAGAATGCGGCCCAGAAGAGGCAATGCCAATCAGCTTGTCACCGGCTTTGACTTTGCTGCCATCCAATACCTGATCTTTTTCGACAATACCGACACAAAATCCCGCCAGATCATATTCGCCATTAGCGTACATGCCAGGCATTTCTGCGGTTTCACCACCCACCAGCGCAGCACCGGCAAGACTACAACCCTCGCCGATGCCTTCAATAACGGCAGCAGCCATATCAACGTCCAGCTTTCCGGTTGCAAAATAATCCAGAAAGAATAAGGGTTCAGCGCCTTGCACAATAATGTCATTGACACACATGGCCACCAGATCGATGCCGATGGTATTGTGAACAGCCAGCTCCTGAGCCAATTTTAATTTGGTGCCGACACCATCGGTGCCTGATACCAGTACTGGGTTTTTATAACGCTGCAACGGCAGTTCAAACATCGAGCCAAAACCGCCTAGCCCTGCCATAACACCGGCTATGCGTGTTTTTGCGGCAATAGG
>NZ_FUKJ01000405.1 GCF_900163745.1 Crenothrix polyspora | reverse complement strand
ACTTTGGCGAATAATGTCGGGAATCAGGTCTTCGGTCGATTGGCCTTTGACGGCTTCGGTAAAGCTTAGCCATTCGCCTTTGTCGGTTTTCAAACGGCCTAATTGCTCAAAGGTGGTGCCGCAACTGACTGCAAAACCAAGGGCTGCTTTGCTGGGCGTACCGTCCGCTGCAAAAGCGGCCTGTATGGCGGGGCCACGTTTTTCTACAGTTTTATCCGGTTGTGTGGCGGACAGGTTTTCAATGAATACAGCTAGCCGTCTTGGGGTAGCGTAGGCTTTACTGGCGGTGAACGTGAGTTCGGCGGAAGTGAGGCTTTGGACAATATTGTCTAACAAGGCGTTGCTGAGTTTCAGCAAGGTCTTGGGGGGGAGTTCTTCCGAACCTAATTCGAATAGTAAATGTTGTTCTGACACTGGGGCGACCTTTTTTATTGGATTACAAGTTTTGTAATGTTGTTATATCAGCGTTATAAGGGTTTGCTTTCAGATGCTCAATCCATTTGGCTAATAAATTGATGCCGCTGGCATTTTGTGATTTTAAATCCCGAAATAATTTTTTAAATCGTGGATCATTTTTGTTAGCTTCGCACTTCATATTGACAAGTTCTTTAAGAGTTGTCGGTAAATCATATGTGTCTAAAGTGATATTTACTTGTTGAGCTTCATTAAGAATCCACTTTTCAATCGGTTTATGGAAAATTAAATAGTGGTTTTTATTGGGTCGGATATGGAGCTCTAAGTTGTGTTTAGATACCAACAGCTTGAAATCGTTGGTACGATCCAATTCTCTTTTATCTCTATCGACAATTCCTAATGCAAAATCATCACTTAATTTCCCATTTATAACATTAACAACATCGTTGCAATTATGTTGATGGTTATAGCCATTGGAACCTTTTATTTTTTGCGGAGGAACAATGGTTTCGACCAAGTTCGTATCCAAATAACATTCTGGGATGATGTGGTAATTAATGTTCCTGATCATCCGTAAATAATTCGTGGTTGAAAAATAAATCTATACCGTACTGGTAAACGTCGTTTACTTCGTCGTCGGTTAAACGTCTAATCACGGTTTCGCCGTTTTTAAAGTTGGCGATAAAAATAGCTACATCATTACGCTCATATTCCAAGAAATCATTTAACACATAGGGACTGTGTGTAGCGATGAAAAATTGGTTGGTTTCGGAGTTAATAACTTCTTGGGTGAAATGGGCGATATAGGGTGGAAAGCAATGGGCTTCGGGTTCTTCAAAAAGTAATATGGAATCTTGATTTGAAGCAATTGCGGCTTTATAGAAAATGATGCGCTGCAATGTATCGGCTATAGAATCATAAGGCAGCAAAAAAACCTCATCATCCTTAAGTTCTTTCATAATCTGCAATTTGTGGTTTGCTGTATCAAAAACCAATTTCAAACCATAATCAGAAAAAAAAGAAGCCAACTCTTTTTTTAACTGTTTATGTTCTTGAATAACATAAAGTAAATTCACGCCAAATGGCGGCATAAGATATGGAAACCAAATATTTTCTAATGCAAGTCCATGCAGAAACTTATATTGTTTTACTCTAAAAAAAGTCCCATTTTCAATCAGTTTGATATTAAACGCCTTATCTAAAGTGAATTTAGATTTCGTTCCTTCGATAGAATACAAAATTTCAATTACTTCTTCTGCATTCCAATCATCATCAATTACCTCATGAACATTAACCCGACAAAATGAATAGTTGCTACTGTCATAATCTATTGAAACAGTAATTTGTTCTTTTGTATTACCATCAAAAAAAAGCTCTCGAAAATTTGTGGCTCTAATAAACTGTGACAAACTTTTGTTTTTGGTTAGGTGGCTATATCCGATTCCAAACAACCCAATCGCCTCCAAAATATTAGACTTCCCCACATTCGGCTTACCAATCAGCACATTAATGCGCTTGCAATCGCTTAAAGTCACATTCTTAAGCGATTTGAAATTGGTGATGCGGACGGTGTGGAAAAAGTGTTCCATGTTACTCGGCAGCCGTTTGGCACATCGGAAACCCCAGCGATTCCCGCCGCGCATAATAAGCCTCAGCCACCGCCCTGGATAATGCCCTAACCCGCAAAATATAACGCTGGCGCTCAGTAACCGAAATGGCATGTCGCGCATCCAGCAAGTTAAACGTGTGCGAGGCCTTCAATACCATTTCGTAAGCTGGTAAAGGCAGGTTGAGTTCGATGAGTTTCTGGCATTCCTGTTCGTAAGTAGTAAAACAGTGGAACAGAAAATCAACGTTGGCATGGTCAAAATTGAATGCCGACATTTCTACTTCGTTTTGATGAAAAACATCGCCATAAGTGACAACACCGTGCCGTGTTTTCGTCCACACCAAATCATAAACACTTTTAACACCTTGCAGGTACATGGCCAGACGTTCCAGGCCATAAGTGATTTCACCGGTAACCGGACGACATTCTAATCCGCCCACTTGCTGGAAATAAGTAAACTGGGTGACTTCCATACCGTTGAGCCAGACTTCCCAGCCCAAACCCCAAGCACCCAAGGTGGGGGATTCCCAGTTATCTTCTACAAAACGAATATCATGTTCCAGCAAGTCAAATCCCAAATGCCGTAGCGAACCCAGATACAATTCCTGAATGTTATCGGGCGACGGCTTGAGCATCACCTGATACTGGTAGTAGTGTTGCAGGCGGTTGGGGTTTTCACCAAAACGGCCATCGGTGGGACGGCGTGAGGGTTGTACATAAGCGGTATTCCAAGGTTCTGGGCCTAT
>NZ_FUKJ01000047.1 GCF_900163745.1 Crenothrix polyspora | reverse complement strand
ATAGCGGAGATCATTTTGTCGGAAAAGGTATTTTGTTGGCGTGAACGAAAACGCGAATACAACGCTGCCGTCAAGACGTGCGCCGGAACGGCCTCTTCAATTGCGGCCTGCACTGTCCAGCGGCCTTCGCCGGAATCTTCTACATAGCCGGTGTAGTTGGATAAATCGGGGTTTTCAACCAGGGCGATGGCGGTTAAATCCAGTAACCATGAGCCGACAACGCTGCCGCGTCGCCATACTTCGGCAATTTCTGGCAGATCAAGGTCATAGCGTAAGTTTTCAGGTAAATTCTCAGAGTCGGCGTTACGCATAATGTCGAAACCTTCGGCATACGCCATCATCATGCCGTATTCAATACCATTGTGTACCATTTTCACAAAGTGGCCGGAACCTGCTGGGCCGCAATGCAAATAGCCCTGTTCAGCAGTGCCTGGGCGATTATCGCGGCCTGGCGTGGGATCGATATCGCCTTTGCCGGGGGCTAGGGTTTTAAAGATAGGATCCAGTAGCTCAACTTGTGGTTTGGAACCGCCAATCATCAGGCAGTAGCCTCTTTCAACGCCCCAAACGCCACCGCTGGTGCCAACATCTATATAATGAATGCCTTGAGTAGCAAGACTTTTTGCGCGGCGGGCATCGTCCTTGTAGAAGGAGTTGCCGCCGTCGATGATAATGTCGCCTGCGTCCAGTAATTCTGACAATGCCGTGACCGTGCTTTCGGTTAAATCACCCGCAGGTACCATGCACCATAAAATACGCGGCGATTGTAACATCCCAACCAGCTCTTCCAGGCTGGAAGCGCCTTGTCCACCTTCTGTTTTAAAGTTTTCCACGTTGCTGGCATTGACATCAAAGCCCACACAGTTGTGGCCACCTTTTATTAATCGTCTGGCCATGTTAGCGCCCATTTTTCCCAGACCGATCATTCCTATTTGCATGCTGTTCTCTTCTCTTTATTTAAGTTAGTGTGTTGATTGTTTCAAATTGGTGCATCTTTTTGCACTACGCACCAAAATAGTGGTTATTTTAGGCGATTAAAATACAATTCGGTGCATTATTAAAAATAAAGCAGTAATCATGCCATGTTTAAGTATTTTAAAAGTTCGGGGGTGATGTGGGCACTTTCAGGCAGATGAATGTTGGGTTCCAGTTAAGATGCTATGGAATTCATTGTTGAATTTCTATAGAATCCTAGGTTTTACTTTCACTTTCACGTCTGGTTTACATGGATCTAAAATTTCTCGATTTCGAACAACCTATCGCCGAACTAGAAGCGAAAATTGAAGAACTTCGCAAGGTGGAGTTTAACAGCGACATTAATATTTCGGATGCGCTCAGGCAGTTAGAGGAAAAAAGTCAGGCGCAGAAAGAAGCGGTATTTGGCAATCTTTCCGACTGGCAGATTTCCCAGTTATCAAGGCATCCAGGGCGGCCTTATACGCTTGACTATGTTGAGCAGATATTTGCCGACTTTCACGAACTGCATGGTGACCGCACTTATGCGGATGACCCGGCCATGATCTGTGGTCTGGCGCGTTTGGGCGAGCAATCGGTCATGGTGATTGGTCACCAAAAAGGCCGTGATACCAAGGAAAAGATTTACCGTAATTTTGGTATGCCGCGTCCTGAAGGTTATCGCAAGGCCCTGCGGGTTATGAAGCTGGCCGAGCGCTTTAGTATTCCCATTATTTGTTTGATTGATACGCCGGGTGCTTATCCAGGGATTGGTGCGGAAGAACGTGGCCAAAGCGAAGCGATTGCCCGCAATCTTTTTGAAATGTCCACCTTAAAAACCCCGATTATTTGTACCATTATTGGTGAGGGCGGTTCTGGTGGCGCGTTGGCGATTGGGGTGGGTGATCGTTTAATTATGCTGGAATACAGCACCTATTCGGTGATTTCACCGGAAGGCTGTGCGACTATTTTGTGGAAAAGTGCTGATAAATCGCAATTAGCTGCCGAAGCAATGGGCATTACCTCGGATCGTATTCGCGAGCTGGGCTTGCTGGATGAGGTTGTCAGAGAACCTTTGGGCGGTGCGCACCGGGATTTTAAGGCGACTGCGCTGAATTTAAAGGATGTCTTGGTAAGGCATCTGGCTGATTTGACACAAGAGCCGATTGGGGATGTTGTGGAAAAACGTTACCAGCGGTTGATGAGTTTTGGTGCGTTTACCGAAGATGCAGGAAAATAGTGACTTTTGAAAATGGCGGATTACTGTAAATCCGCCATCGTTTTTCAGTTGTACAGCTATTAAGGCAAAATCCAGCCTGTGGCAATAATGCTGCCTGATTCATTGTTAGGTTCAGGTGCCCACGCATCTGCGCCTGTCAACCAACCGATATGTCGGTTCCAAACCGGATCCCCGTTGGCTTTTATGCCGTAAATAATGCCATCCCCGCCAGTAAATACTTGGCGGAAACCTTGCCAGTTATGCCCAACCTGACGCTGTGCGCCATTATTGGCCCAATCGTCAGTTCCGGCCAAGCGGCCCTTATGCTGGTGCCAGCGCAAGAGTCCTGAACTCATAATTGAGTAAATAACACCGTTACCGCCCGAAAATACCTTAACCGTATCCTGCCATCCTTTGCCGACTTGAGTGCCGCTGCTCTTTGCCCATTTGTTGGTGCCATCCAGCCAGCCAGAGTGGCGAAACCACAGCATCTTGCCATCGGTGGTTATGGCATAAATAATGCCATCGCCACCTGAAAAAACATGGGCGTATTTGTTCCAGCCAGTCCCTATTGGGGTTAATTTTCCTGAGTTAGCCCAGACTTGGCTGCCTGTAAATCTACCGTCATGGCGTGACCATAACAGTTTGCCGCTGTTGGTAATCGTGTAAATGATGCCATCATCACCGGAAAAAACTTTGCTATTAAGCAGATTGTTGCCGGTGGCTTTGTCGCCGACAATTTTCGCTGTGCCAAAGTTTGTCCATGTATCTGCACCTGACATGCGACCCGTATGCTGAAACCAGCGCAATTTGCCGTTTTTAGCAATGGTGTAAATATCGCCATCACCATCGGCAAAGGCGGTATATGCACTTTGGATGGCTTGGGCGGGTAAGGTAAATCCAGTCAGGCAGAGTATGAGGAGTGAGGATGAAATGGCTTTGTTGCAAAAGCGGATAGAAAAGTTTACGGGTTTCATTTTTCGGGCTCCCAAAATGAACGTGAACAATAAAGTGATACAGCGATAAGAAATGACACCTCTGTAAATTTAGATTGATTTGGGTATTTGTTAATACCGCCCATCACTATACTTTATTATGTAAAATAAAAATATTAATTAATGGTTAGTATTTGTATATTTTGTGATTTTTATTAAAAAATTGTGTAAATAATATTTATTTTAAGTAAGTCGATGCGTACAAATTACGCTTTACAGTGACTGATGTTTGCGGTAGCCATTGCTAATTCCTTTACATTAAACCGCAAATGTACTGCGGTTGGGAGTGTCGAGCTGAAAAAGGTAAACGTCACGCACGCTCTGTTTACAGATGGGCTGAAAAAACGGCGGATTAGCTGAGCTAATCCGCCGTTATACCTAACGTATTTAAACGTACTGTATGCGTTCACCTCCCCTTTGAAAAAGGGGGATTGAGGGGGATTTATTTTAAAAATCTCCCTTTATGCCCTTTGGGTACTAACCCCTCTTTTTCAAAGAGGGGGACTGAACGATTACAGCGTATTTACAAGATGTTAGTGCAAAGTTCGACCAGCCGCAATAACTCTACCTGCATTAGCTTCTGGAGCCGGAGCCCAGAAATCTGTACCCGTTAACCAGCCATTATGTCGATGCCAAACTAGAGTGCCGTTAGCTGTTGTGCCATAGATAACACCGTCTCCAGTTGAGAATACCTGGTGAAAATTTTGCCAGTTAAAGCCAACAGTCTTGTGTATGCCTTTATTTGACCAGTTATCAGCACCTGTTAATCGGCCAATATGTTTGTGCCAACGTAATCGGCCGCTTTTGATGATGGAATAAATGACACCATCGCCACTCGAGAAGACTTTGATGGTATCTTGCCAGCCCCTGCTTACTTGTCTTCCACTGCCGGGGACCCATTTATTGGAGCCATCTTGCCAGCCGGTATGTCGAAACCAGCGCATTTTGCCATTGGTTGTGATGGCATAAATAACCCCATCACCACCCGAAAAAACATGTTGATAATTATGCCAGCCGTTACCAATGGCGGTTATTTTACTGCGGTTAGCCCACTGTTGATTGTTTGGGATTTTGCTGTCATATCGCGACCATAACAGTTGTCCGGCATTGTCGATCATGTAAATAACCCCATCGTTAGCGGGGATAATTTTATTACTAGACCAATCATCCAGGCCTGTCATGTCGCCTACGATTCTCGCCTTTTGGCTATTGGCCAGGATATTCGTGCCAATCATGCGGTCATTATGTTGAAACCAGCGTAGCTTGCCATCATTGGCAATGGTGTATATATCGCCGTTGTGATCTCCAAATGCCGTATAAGTTGCATAGGAAGATTGGAAAGCGTGAGCAGTTGAGAAAAAGCCAATCAGATAAGGCAGTAGTAGCAAGTATGAGGCGACCTTGGCAATAGCGGCGCTCGAATTGTTCAGATGTTTCATTTTTGGACTCATAAAAATAATTGTAAACAGGGCTTTAAAATAAATGACATTACGAAAATGCAGTTATTTGAGTATTTCTTAATACCTAAGGTAATTATACTTTATTGTGTAAAAAAATTAGTAATTTATTTCCTTAGTAATTGTATTTTTAAAGTAATTTTTTTATTTTCAGTGTAAAAAATGTATTTTCCAGGTTCTATGGCATCTAAAATTTTTTACTTGCCAGTCATTACGTATGACAATAATCACCATGTTACTTTCCTCGTCGTTTATTGCAGCACACTTAAATCAGCACAGCGTATCCCGTATTTATGTGGGTTACAGTGGCGGAGTGGATTCGCATGTGTTGTTGCATTTGTGTGCAGCAATGCAGCCATTGAAACATAAGATTACTGCTGTGTATGTCCACCACGGCTTACAGGCTGAGGCCGATGCCTGGGCTGAACACTGCCAGCAAACGGCGCGAGAATTGGCGGTCGAATTCAAGTTATTGCGTGTTAACGCCTTGCCCTTACATGGTGAAAGCCCGGAAGAAGCCGCCAGAAATGCCCGCTATACCGCATTAAAATCGTTAATTGATGTTGATTGCGCCTTGCTGGTTGCCCAGCACAGAGAAGACCAACTGGAAACGGTGTTGTTGCAGTTGTTTCGTGGTGGCGGTTTGCGGGGCTTATCAGGGATGCCTGAGCGCATGGACTTTGGGCAAGGGGTACTGTTGCGGCCTTTGCTGAACGTAGCCAAGCAGGATATTGTTGATTATGCTCAAGCGCATCAATTACAGTGGATTGAAGACCCAAGTAATGCCCAAAATGATTACGACCGTAATTTTTTGCGTAATGACGTTTTACCGTTATTAAAACAGCGCTGGCCAGCGTTGGATAAAACTGTCTCCCGTTCGGCTACGCATTGTGCAAGCGCGGAAACTTTAATAACACAAATTGCCGGGCAATGGTTTTTATCGGTTTTTAATACCGAAGACAATACGCTTTGTTTAAGCCAGCTACAGCAATTCGATTTTCAACAACAGCCACATATTATCAGGGCGTGGTTCCAACAGCTGGCTTTAAAAATGCCCGCACAGGCATTTGTTGAGCGGATTTTTTTGGAAGTGATTCATGCACGGCAAGACAGTGATCCGATATTGGCAGGGCAGGGCATCAGTATTCGTCGCTATCGGGATAAGTTATATTGCTTAAAGCAAACCCGAACGGCATTGACTGATTTTATCTGGCCAAACACGACCACATCTGTAGTTATTGGCGATAATCAGTTACTGACTTATGTGCCAGCCGCTAACGGTATCGCTGAAAAATATTGGCGAAATACCAAGGTTGTTGTCAGGTTTCGTGTGCAGGGTGAGAAAATAACCTTACCCAAACGTAAAGGTCATCATGCACTGAAAAATCTATTTCAAGAAGCCGGCGTTCCACCTTGGGAACGTTTGACAATGCCTTTCATTTATTTGGATGATAAACTGGCCGCTATCGGTGATAAATGGATAAGTCGCTATTTTTACAGCGAAACAAATGAATCGGTACGTCTGGTAC
>NZ_FUKJ01000021.1 GCF_900163745.1 Crenothrix polyspora | reverse complement strand
GTGTTGGGCGGTTGTGTGCAGGATATGATTACTTTGTTCATAACTACCCGCCGCGATGCCCGAAGTTTAGGGCAGATGGCGCGTGACGAGATTGGCCGAATAGGGGGGACGGCGGCGTTAATCGGTACCTTTACCATTATGATTATCTTGATCGCCGTACTTGGCCTGGTAGTGGTTAATGCCATGAAGCACAGTCCGTGGGCGACGTTTACGGTGTCGGCAACCATACCGATTGCGATGTTCGTTGGGATTTATATGCGCTATCTGCGTCCAGGGCAGGTGTTGGAAGCTTCGATACTGGGTGTGTTCTTGCTGTTGCTGTCGGTTGCGGCTGGCGGCTGGATTGACACCAATGCAAGCCTGCGTGGCTGGTTTGATCACGACAGCTTGCCGTTGGCGTGGGCGGTGATGGCTTACGGTTTTGCTGCGGCTATTTTTCCGGTGTGGTTGTTGTTGGCACCGCGTGATTATTTGTCAACTTACATGAAGCTGGGCACAATCACCTTATTGGCAGTGGCGATTATCCTGTTAAGACCAGAGGTAAAAATGCCCGCGATCACCCAGTTTATCGATGGTACCGGGCCTATCTTTGGTGGTAAGTTGTTTCCGTTTGTGTTTATTACCATTGCCTGCGGTGCAATTTCCGGTTTTCATTCGTTGATTGCATCGGGTACGACACCGAAATTGCTCACCAATGAGCGTGATATTGTCATGATTGGTTACGGTGGCATGTTACTGGAATCATTTGTGGCGATTATGGCGATGGTGGCGGCAACGGTGTTAGATCCTGGTGTATTTTTTGCGATTAATAGTTCGGCAGGCATTGTTGGTGCAGAAGCAGCCGATGCGGTGGCTAAAATTTCGTCCTGGGGTTATCCGGTAACGGTCGAGCAAATGCAAAATTTGGCGCGGCAAATGGGCGAGGCGACTTTATTTGCCCGTACCGGTGGTGCGCCATCTTTAGCGGTCGGCATGGCCAGTATTTTTGGCAGCGCTTTTGGTGAAAGTTTGCTGGCCTTGTGGTATCACTTTGCCATCATGTTTGAGGCTATTTTCATCCTGACTACACTGGATGCGGGAACGCGGGTAGGGCGGTTTATGTTGCAGGATATGTTAGGCAATATCTGGCCGAAAATGGGTGAAACTTCGTGGACACCGTCGGTGGTTTTGACCAGTGCTTTGGTGGTGATGGGCTGGGGTTATTTCCTTTATATTGGTGTCATCGATCCGAATGGCGGGGTAAATATTTTGTGGCCGTTGTTTGGCATTGCTAATCAAATGTTGGCCGCTATTGCGCTGTCTGTGGCCACTGGTGTTTTGGTAAAGTCAGGAAAAATCAGGTATGCCTGGATAACTGGCACACCGTTGCTGTGGCTGGTTGTTATTACCAGTACCGCTGCGTGGCAAAAGTTGTTCAGTGACGATGTTCGTATCGGTTTTTTGGCGGGGGCTAATGATTTGGCGAATAAATTGGCTATGGGGGGATTGCCCGCAGAAAAAGCGGCAGCCGCACCGAAGTTGATATTCAATCTGCATTTGGATGCTGGGATAATCTTATTTTTAGTCGGTCTGCTATGGTTGATTGTGTTTGATATGCTGCGGATATGTTACCGGCATTTAACAGGGAAGTCGGTATTGCCGCTGACAGAAACACCGCATATTGAAACTTGTTTAGTTGAATGATGATCGGACAAAACACTGATGCGACATAAAATCAAAGTATTTTGGCAAACCGTGCGCCAGCTTTCAGGTGATGATGCTTATGAGCGGTATTTGCAACACTATGCTAAATATCATCAGATTCATCCTGAATGCGGTTGCCATCCGCCTTTGAGCAAGGACGCTTTTTTTAAACAGTGGCAGGATGAAAAGTGGAATGGAATTAAGCGGTGTTGTTAGGGGCTTTTTGTCAGCTGTCCGAGAATAAAATGCTTCGACATTAACATTTGTTACCACACCTAAACCCATTTAATCTCTACAGGGTGGCGAATTCGAGCAATATCGAAATTATTTGAAATTGTTCAGATGAAAAGAGTATAAGTGTAAATTCGGGTTGATTGAATGCGTTGGCAAGCCAGTGGCATTTGCATGACTGTTCAGGAAACCCCATCAATCACTTCGGAGTGAATGCCATGAGCAAAGAACAAAAAAGCAATAAAGAAGACAAGAAAAAACCCGCAATGAGTCCTAAAGAAAAGAAAGCTGTGAAAAAATCCAAGAAAGATTCTAAGAATTGATAATTGATCGGAGAAGAATAAAAGTGCTATGCCTAACCCTCGCATGGTGTGATCCATGTGAGGGCTTATTTTTGACCATTACAATCAATATTATTTAAATATCGGATTTCTCTGGTTGAGGGCTAATGGTTTTTGTTAGTCAGTGACAAATTATCGTCAGATTGGGCTTTAAGCTGTGTTGGGCGGAATTTAGGGCGGGATGATTTACAGAGGATTGTTGGTGTAGGTATGACGTAAGAAGAATGAGCACTTCAGATGAAGGAGTGCGGCGTAATTGGAGTCTTAAAGAAAAGAAGGTTGCGAAAAAGTCCAAGAAAGATCCTGATTAGCAAGATGTTTCAGCTAACGAAAAAACTCGCCTTTCCGGCAGGGATTAGGAATCGAAAGGCGAGTTAATGCTATCTTTGCAACCTGGATACCGGCAATCCATACCGGCATGACAGCTTAGCTGAAGCATCTTGCTAATCGGGAGAAAGATTCTAAAAATTGACTGGCTTGATTTAATTTCATGCATTTTTATTTTTGTGACGGGTATCGCAAAATTTTAAGAAAACACTCAGCCTGGATTTTTGTAATCCTCCAAAGTTGATAGCGATACCAATGTTTGTGGTGCGTATGGCATAATTTTTTAGTTATCAATTTTAATAACCATCAACCCCTTCGACTCTATAGCCACTTTTTGCTATAATCACTGGCTGATTTAATGACAATAAATAGCTTTCGCCATCACGGAAACTGCGTGGTGCGTTTGCTTATGGTTAAAAAATCATGCCACCGTGTATTTTTGTGGCATTCATTTGGGTTATAGGGATCAATGTCAAACTTCGCTAAAGAAATTATTCCTGTCAATCTCGAAGACGAGATGCGGCAGTCCTACCTTGATTACGCTATGAGCGTTATTGTTGGCCGAGCACTTCCCGATGTTAGAGATGGTCTAAAACCGGTGCATCGCCGTGTGCTATACGCCATGAGCGAACTGGGCAACGATTGGAACAAGCCTTATAAAAAGTCCGCGCGTATTGTCGGGGATGTGATCGGTAAATACCATCCGCACGGTGATACTGCTGTGTACGACACTATGGTACGTATGGCGCAGCCATTTTCATTGCGCTACATGCTAATAGACGGGCAGGGTAACTTTGGTTCGGTCGATGGCGACCCCGCAGCGGCAATGCGTTATACCGAAGTGCGGATGTCCAAAATCGCCCACGAATTGCTGGCCGATCTCGATAAAGAAACCGTCAATTTCATTCCCAACTACGATGAGTCCGAAGTACAGCCCGATGTATTGCCCACACGGTTGCCGAATTTATTAGTCAATGGCTCATCCGGTATCGCCGTCGGTATGGCAACCAATATTCCGTCGCATAATTTGTCCGAAGTTATCAGCGCGTGTTTGGCGGTGATCGATCAACCGGATATCAGCGTGCTTGACTTGATGGAACATATTCCAGGGCCGGATTTCCCCACCGCAGGCATTATTAACGGTGCATCCGGCATTTACAGCGCGTACACCACAGGGCGTGGCAAGATTTATATGCGGGCGCGTTGCCATTTTGAAGACATCGGCGATACCAGTCGTCAGGCTATTATTACCACCGAATTGCCGTATCAGGTCAACAAGGCCAGATTGCTGGAAAAAATTGCCGAATTAATCAAAGAAGCTAAGTTGGAAGGCATTTCTGCCTTGCGCGACGAGTCCGATAAAGACGGGATGCGCATGGTGATTGAACTGCGTCGTGGCGAAATGCCCGAAGTGGTGTTGAATAATCTGTACAAGCAGACCCAGTTCCAGACCGTGTTTGGTATTAACATGGTCGCTTTGCTGGGTGGCCGTCCGTATTGTATGAATCTTAAAGAGATTCTCGATGCGTTTATCGACCATCGCCGCGAAATTGTCACGCGTAGAACCGTGTATTTATTACGCAA
Source organism: Crenothrix polyspora (assembly GCF_900163745.1). Taxonomy (GTDB): domain Bacteria; phylum Pseudomonadota; class Gammaproteobacteria; order Methylococcales; family Methylomonadaceae; genus Crenothrix; species Crenothrix polyspora_B. The sequence goes on along the minus strand of NZ_FUKJ01000021.1, from coordinate 2,603 downwards.
AGCCCGCGACAGAGCGCATATTCTGGAAGGTCTTGCGGTTGCCTTAGCCAACATCAACGAGATGATTGAGCTGATACGTGCTTCAAAAAATCGTGAAGAAGCCAAAGCCGGTTTGCTGGAAAAATCATGGGATGCCGGATTGGTGTCCAGTTTGCTGGAAAGTGCTGATGCCACACGCTCAAGACCTGAAGATTTGGCCGAGCAGTTTGGTATTCACGGCGGTAAATACAGCCTGTCTGAAACCCAGGCTCACGCCATTTTAGATTTGCGCTTGCATCGCTTAACCGGTTTAGAGCAAGACAAGATCGTCGAAGAATACAAACAGCTGCTGGCACAAATCGATGAATATTTGTTTATTTTGGCCAATGACACCCGTTTGATGGAGATCATCCGCGAAGAATTGGTTGCTATTAAGGACGAGTACTCGGACAAACGCCGTACCGAAATTGTGCAGGATCATTCCGATTTGTCCGATGGCGATTTGATCACCGTAGAAGATATGGTGGTTACTATGTCGCATGAAGGCTACGTGAAAGCCCAGCCATTGGGTGATTACAAGGCGCAGCGTCGTGGTGGCCGTGGTAAATCAGCCACCGCCATGAAGGAAACCGATTATATCGACAAATTGATCGTGGCTAACACCCACGATACTGTGTTGTGTTTTTCATCGTTAGGTAAAGTGTACTGGCTCAAGGTTTATCAACTGCCGGTCGCCAGTCGTGCTGCACGCGGTAAACCGTTTGTTAATTTATTGCCCTTGGAAGCCGACGAAAAAATCAACGCTTTATTGCCGATCAGCGAATTTACCGACAATAAATTCATTTTTATGGCGACTTCTGCAGGTACGGTTAAAAAGACACCGCTAAGTGAATTTGAAAAGCCGCGCAGTACCGGTAAAATCGCCATTGATTTGCGTGATGATGATCGATTGGTGGGTGTGGCAGTGACGGATGGCCAACAAAATGTCTTGTTGTTCAGCTCCACTGGCAAGGCCGTCTGCTTTAACGAAGAAGACGTGCGCTCTATGGGACGCGCTGCCTCTGGTGTGCGCGGTATGCGGCTAAAAGACGGTGAAAAAATCATATCCCTGATTATCTCTACCGAAGGCACGGTGTTGAATATCACCGAAAATGGTTATGGTAAACGCACCAGGCTGGAAGAGTTCACCTGTCATAAACGGGGTGGACAGGGTTTGATTGCTATCCAGACTTCGCCACGCAACGGTGCGGTTGTTGGCGCAGTGCTGGTTAACGATAACGATGAAATCATGCTGATTTCTGACGGCGGAACATTGGTACGTACCCGTGTTGATGGTATTTCGGTGGTTGGGCGTAATACCCAGGGTGTTACCATTATTCGTCTGGATAAGAAAGAAAAAGTGATTGGCGTTGATCGTATCGAAGGTTTGGCTGGTGATGAAGACGATATAGATGTCGATGCGGTGTTGGACGGTGAGTTGGGGGTAGATGGTTCTATTGCTCATGATGATGCCGCCGACGAAATGGAAGCGGAATAGCTTACGTCTTCTGTAGAATAAAATGCATAAATATTTGTGGATACAATATGAAAACCTTTCAGAATTTGTATATCGACCTAAATGGGTACGTCCTTGATACTTTTATCGAGCAGCTAACAAAAAATTGCGGTAAAAGCTGGAAACGTGCGTTTGAGCGTGAAGAGAACGCAAGATACTTCAATGAAAAAGCATTTGCCTTCGAATATATTGGGGGAAATGGTTTGCCAAATGCGGGGTTAACGCTATTTGAAAAAGAACCAAGTATTTGGTATGTACCCAATATAGTTCCTATAGAATCAGGCCAACTTAACGTAGATGAATACAATAAAATATTGGTCGATTTTAAGGCATCTCTCGTTGATTCTGCTATTCAGAATACTTCTATTAAAGTGGAATTGACAAAAGATCAAGTATTTTTGGAAGACATAGTCGGTAAAGAGGCAGCAGATGCACTTAAGCGGTTTTCGGTTGCGGCTAATAAGTCTTCTGGCAATTCGCATCCTTGTGATAAAAAGCGCTGGTTTGAGTTTTTAGTATTAGCTCAAAAGTCGGGTAAAAATCTGTACCCTAATATTTTAGAATCTACGTTGATAGAGCAAGGTTGGTCAGGGGAATGGGCGCATGATTTAGCGCTTGAGTTTGAGCATGATCAAGAATTACTCGACTTCGTTAGTGGAGTATAGATTTGTTTCTTGCTTCAGAAGAATTGAGTCAGCGAATATGCAATTCTCCAGCGCCAATTTTATTTTTAGATACCTGTATTTTTCTGGATATTTTACGATCGACTTTTAGAGACAATATTTCTGTTGATGCAATAGCAGCGGCATTAAGTTTGATAAAAATATCAGAAAATAGTCTTGGTAAGGTCTGGATGTTGACAAATGAAATGGTGTGTGGGGAATGGGCGGAGAATATAGCCAATGTAAAACAGGAATTGGAAAAAGAAGTAAAAAAACTGGAGTACATGAGGGAAAAGTTGGTCATCGCAGCTAATGTGATTCTGGAAATAAAACCTATCCATGGCCAAAAAATGACAACACTGAATTTACATGGGCATCTTGAAAATTTATCACGGAATTTATTAAGC
>NZ_FUKJ01000122.1 GCF_900163745.1 Crenothrix polyspora | reverse complement strand
GGTATCGATAATATGAGCGCCGGTTATCGGTACTTTGCTGGCCAGTTCGCGCATCACTTCTGCCGCTGCAGCAATTTCATCGACGCTCTCGCCTTTGCAGCGCAGGGCGATCAGGAAGCCGGCAAGCTGGGCATCGCTGGCGTTACCGGTCATGATTTGCCGCATGACATCACGCATTTGCTCGGTACTGAGGTTTTGCTTGTTTAATAAGGTGGCTAGTGCTTGTTTTATATCCATGAGATTAAGGCGTTAGCTAAATCGACTTGTTTTTGTGAATCAGGATCGTTAACGTGAAGTTATGCTGCCAAGCTATGCACTGCGGCTAAAACATAACGAATAAAAAATACTTAATTAAACCAGCGGATGTTTTTACACTCGAATAGACTTAACTTTAAGCCGCCACGTCGACAAATGTACTTTTTGATACGGGTTGAGGAAGTGGCTGACCTTCAAGTTGCAAATCTTCCAGATGAAACTCAATGGCCTCTTGAATAAGTTCCATAACTTCTTGCTCCGTTTCACCTACTGCTATACAACCTGGTAAATCAGGGACAAAAGCACCATAACTTGATTTACCCTTTTCAACTATAACCATATATCGCATGATTACTCCTTTAAACCTGCTTGTTTCAAGATGTGATTCAAAGTACCGCGTGGTACGTCAACGCCGGGTTTACCAGCAACAGTGACCGTTCCTGATTTTGTGGCATGGTGAAATTGGCGATGGCTACCACGCTGGCGTACTAAAAACCAACCATTTTTTTCGATAATGCTTAACAATTCAGAAACTTTCATGCGGCAATTTTACGCCTTGGTTAAGCAAAAAACTATTGCTTTAACGTGTAATTATTCCGATAGCTTCCAAATAGATTTTATCATTTCACACAAATTGTAAGTGCATTGCATAACTAATAATCGAACCAGTATATTCGTATCAACAGCAATCATAATCTCCCGCCACGATTTTTAATCGTCTCTTCCATTTGTTTTACGGACGCATTGTGAGGTGCTTGTAAAATACCACAAGCCTGCTCAATTTCAATATCGGTTAACTCATTGTCGTTTTGAGTTGGCGCTTTAAATGCGTAGCGTGTTTCCAGAAAACAAATAAAATCCAATACTTCTTTTTGCAAGCTTTCCGGCAAACTTTGGCTATGTGACGTAATTTCATTTAGGTGATTCATAAAAAACCTACATTGGATATTGTTGGATATAACCCATTCGACGTATCTTTAAACTTTCTTCAAAAAACAGGTTTTGAGCACCAGACCTTTGACCTTATCCGCATTGCATTCAATGACTTCTTCATCGTCTTCATTGAGGCGGATATTTTTAATCAATGTGCCTCGTTTAAGGGTAACAGAAGTGCCTTTTACTTTTAAGTCTTTAATAACTTGCACTGAATCACCGTCATTCAGTTCGGTTCCGTTGCTGTCTTTTACGCTCATGGTGTTATTTAATGTGATGTTATAAAAAAGAATTTAGCCGCTCGATTATCGTGGCACACCGGATTTTAAGCTACTTTACGTTATTCGATATCAATATGCACTTCGTTGCGGCGAAAAAATGGCAATGTCCACGGTGGATCAAAACCCGCAGATCGGGCGGGTGAAATAGACTTATAACCTTGTTCAACCAGCCAGGTTTGTAGCTGTTTGGTTTTTTCTTCAATGCCTTGTTCGGAAAGAAAGCCGGAATATTGTAGAACAGCAGTTTTTTTACTGGGCACTTCTTTGAGTGTAATCTCAGGATCCAGGGGGATAGGTGCGTTGGTCAGTGTATATTCTGCGGGCAATACAAACGACATCAGCCAGGCCTGGCCGGATTTTTCCTGAATGACGGGTGCTGTCATGGCGATTTCTTCCGCTTGCGCTTCTTGGACAACCGGTGCTGTCATGGCAATTTTTTGCTGTTTTTTGTTACTGCCGGTAATGTAATCGAACAGACGTTTAAAGGCTACATTACTGGCTGATTTATAATCAGCAATCACTTGGGTTTGCGCGACGACCAGTGGCTGGTAATATCGGATTTGGATATGTGCGTTATCTTTTAGCACGTTATAATTGGCTTCTTTTACCGACTGTATGCCGAACAGGCTACAGCTGGCTAAAAACAGCGTGTTTAATAGGATTAACAGTTTTTTCATGGGTAGCCTCAGTAACTTAGCGGGTACTTAAAACGCAGATGAGTACATGCGCACCTTTCCTTGCGTTATTTTATGTCAGATACAGAGATTTAGCGGAATTCATTCTGCCTTGGCTAGCGATAACGCCGCATTTCGTGCAGCATGCCCGATTGTTCCATGACTATCAATACGCCACCTAAAGCAAGCAGCCCAAAAATAACCGCAAAGGCAATCTTCCAGTAACTGTAAGGACGTTCGCCTTGTACCCGCCCTGTCCTGCCGTTGATAACAAACCGGTAGGCTTTTTGTTGATAACGAAATGCCGCCGACCAAACCGGTAACAGACAGTGTTTGTAGGTCGTGTGGCTGTGGCTGGTGTTACGTTGATCGATACGTTGCTGATCGCCGCCAATATCAAAGGCAATGTCCTGGTAAATCACATTGTCCATTTTGTGTTTGGCTTCATCAAAACCCTGATCGAGATTAACCTGATAGTATTCGCTGCTAAAGCCGCTCAGATAGCTTTCGTTATAAGGCACCAGATTGGCGACATCCCAAGGTTCCAATTGATCGAGGATTTGCCTGGGTAATGATTTGCTGGCACCGATTAATACATCATCAAAAAACCGAGTCACCCTGCCGCGCACTGGTGTCCAACGAATTTGCGGCACTTGTCTGACTTCATTGACGATACTGCCATCGTCTCTTTCGACTTGTATTTCCTGAGTGACATAATAAATATCGCCCCGCGCACCCAAATAAGCGGTTTCTGTGGCGCTATCAAACGTCCAATAGGGGATGTAAACACCGACTAATTTAGCATCGTCGTCGGTATATTTTTTGACTTTGTTGGGTGCAAACCATAAGCCTTTTAGCCAGCGTTGAAATTGCTGCTTGGCTTGTTGCTCGGTGATTTTAAACGGCAGTAGCGATTTTGGTGTGATCGGTCTGCTTTGTGCCGTGCTGGTAACAATAGTCGTACCGCAAAAAGGACATTCGCCGGCATGGACGCTACCGGCAAATTTAAAGCCAGCGCCACAGGCATCGCAATGAATCTGTGCAACTTCTGAGCTAGGTTTGGCTTGTGCCAATTCAATTAACGCCTGATGAAAATCGTACTCTTGAATGGCTTCGTAACGTTGCTCAATCTGGTTTTCCTGTCCACAATAGCTACAAGTGAGATGCTGCGTTCCAGGCGTAAAAGTCAGCAATGCACCGCATTTACTGCACGGGAAACGGTCGATTTTTGAGGGGGCGGTTTCTTGTTTTATGGCTTTGAACACAATATTACAGTGGTGTATGGGGTTTGATATGAGTGTGAATGTTGACTTAGCGGATTTCGAGATTGGTCGTTATTTTCTCAATATTGTTTTAATAAAATTTCAAAACCTGCTTGTTCAAAGTGCTTATCTGTCGTGAAAATGCTATCAAGTTGGTTTTCTCTAGCGAGAATAATGCTACTGCAATCAACTAATCCCCATTCTTTGTCTTGCATCTGGGTAAACAATGCAAGGCTTTTTGTCATCAGGTCTTCATTTATTGAAATAACCGTCCACGCCTTTGATTGATAAATGCTGTTTACCATTTGCACAGCGGTCGCTCTCAATTTAACTCGACTAAAAGCATTACAAAACTCAGCAATCACAAAATCACTGCTAATAAAATGAGTTTGGGCTTTCACCAACGCCTGTTGTTTTTGGTTAGCGGCATGGTGAAAAAAATCTTGTTTGTTTCCTATTGCGATGAGGGCTGCGGTATCGACAAAAACGCTGTTCACTGTTTATCAGTACCATAAAGATAGTGGTCGTGATTAATGGCAAAATCTTGAATTCCTGTATCCGTAGCAGGTAAGACGACATTAGGATTGGTCCAAGGGTCATCTGTAGCGGTTTGTTGTTTTGCAAAAACCGCAAAAAACTTCGCTTCGGTTATCAAGCTTTGCTCTAGTTCTTTAATGCGTTGTTTTAAACGCTCTTTCGGTAAGGTATCGGGGACATTAATGGTAATTTGCATGGAAGATTCCTCGCGTGCTGTTTAAATGTTAATCGTTCTCATGTTTCTTAATTAGGGATCGAGATGCCACATACGGCGTAATACGCTATTGAGACTGTGAAAGTAAGGTAGTCCGTATGAAGTGTAACGGAATACGGGGCATCGGAGTTACGAAAACCTGGATTCCGCAAGCTCCAATCCAGGCTACTCGCTTTACCGTGTTATTGCTTTTTCCTTATAGATCATCTGGACTTAACCCAGTATGTTTAGAGATACGAGCAAGCATACGAGGCCCGATTTCTTCGCTATCGTGGAAAGCGAATACAAAATCAGGCCAACCATCACGAGATAAGGTTCGATGCGACCCAGATTGGCGCTTGATTTCCCAACCGATAGTAAACAGTGCTGCAAGAACTCGTTTGGCTTTTGCAGAAGGCCAATGGCTCATGCAGCAACAAGTTCAATGTTGATTGCCATAGGAAGGCTTTCTTCTGTTTCAATGCGCTCAGCAAGTACACGAAGAGCCAATACCTCAGCTTTGGCCATTGCTTCGTTAGCTGTGGCACCATAAGCAAGTACACCTGGAATTTCAGGTACTTCCGCTAACCAACGATCATCGGTTTCTTGTTCATATTCAATATGAAAATTCATAATCTTTCCAACTTAAGAAATAACTGCGTATTTTACGCTTTGCGGCTTGCATCGTATGCGGTCATCAACAGCACATGAGATGGAGCAACGCGAAACCCATCGCAATAGTCACTTTATTACGATGGATTTCGGCTACGCCTCTACCCATCCTACCTCGCTATTTAGAAAGGACGAGAGCCTATTGATGGTTTTTGGAGCTTAGGTTTTTTGTATAAGTGCCGTAATAATTGTTCTATTTGTGATGAAAAATCTGCATCATTACGAAAATCAACAAAAATTAGTGCAGATAAATAATCCGGCATTAATGCTACATCGTCGGCTTTTCGTACAATCGGAATAAATTGTTTTTTTTCACTCATACGAGAAAAAAATTGTGGGGTAATTAAGCTTGTTTCAGTACCAACTCCACTGGATCGTTCATTTGATTTTTTAACATAACTTGGGGTACAAATACACAATACAGCGTCTGCTTCCCTTACAGAAGATTCCATGAATAAGAATTTATCATTTCCAAAACCAAGGTCATATTGATCAAGAATAGTCTCAATACCGTTTTTAATAAGTTCGTCCGCAAAATAACGTACCCAATCTTTATGAGAATTATTATCCCAAGAGTATGAAATAAAAACTCGAGGTGGTTGTGGTGTAAATGCCCCATTTACTGACTGTTGAATAGATTTATATTGAGGAGGTAATATACTAATATCTGTTACACCTTCCTGAATATCTTCTGATTTTAATTTATGGGTAATGTCAGCGCCGTCACTATTTGCCACAACTTCTAGTAAAGCTATATCTGGCACAATGTCGCTAGAAGTAAATGTGCATGGTTCATCAAGCTGGAAACAAAATCCGCTTCTATCGCTATCTGGGTGCTTACAGGGTAAAAGCGTTCTAACCGTAACCTCTCTTTTGTATCGAAGCTCTTTTTCGTCCCATGCTTTTAATTTGAAAACAGCCCTAACATCTGCTGGTTCTGGGTAGTAGTCAATGTAAGGGTTGAGATTACCACAAAAAAGGCCGTCACTTATTATTCTGATTTCATCCTCTATTACTTCATATTTTGGAACTGGCATATTTTTTTTATATTCACTTTCAGCAGCATAATATTTCAGCCACTCATCTTTGCTATGCTCATCCCATTCTCGCGTTGGCTGATTGTTCTTTTTCCACTTTATAAATTCATTCCACGTTTTTCTAAGATATACTTCATCCACGCTGAACCACAAACCTTTCCCTGAATAATAAACAAGCATCACACGCCCCCGAATATCTTGGCGTTCATCGAATTAATTCTAGGATAGGCTAAGTTTGTTAACATAAATTTCATTACCTTACACTTTTTGAAAAGGTATTGCTAAATTTTAACAGCACGTAGGATGGGTAGAGCAACGCGAAACCCATCGCAATAGTCACCAAATTATGATGGGTTTCGGCTATTGCTTCTCCCTATATTTTATAGCGCTAACTCAATCAAGGAGCGACTCCTATTGATTAAATCTCTTTTAGATCGAAGCCATATATCGGATTAATAATTTCAATAACTTGAGGATGCCTTGCCTGAATATCTGCGCTTTGCAAATGATCCCTATGTGGTGATTCAACATGAGCATAAGAATGTCCTTTTAATGAGCCAAAGCTCGCACTATGAGTACCAGTTGCAGCTCCTTTAGTGGGAGGTTTAATAGGCCTTGTTGACCATCCATCAATCGAACCACCTTGTATTGAATCTCCCTTTTCGGTTAATGAAGTTGTATAAACGGCAGTTTTCTCAGGATCTTCAATTGGAGTTTCAATTTCAACATACCCGTTAATTCCAAGCTTGAATGGATAGACTCTTTTCTTCAATATTTCATTAAAAATTGGAGGCTTAGAAAAGAACTGACGAGTATTAAAAGAAAGGTTATTTCCTTCAACCGATGAGCAAATATTTGATTTTTTAGCCATAAAGTTATTTAGCTCAACTTATTATTTTTCAGACGATGCTGGAAGCATTGCAGCGAAACGTTGAGCTGGTAACAATCGTAACCCATCCATCACATTTTCCTGACTACACTGAAAATAATCAGAATAGTCTGATGTATCAAGCTTTATCCCAATCAATGAGTCAAGCCGCTCAATAATAGAGGCGACTTTCTCTGAAGGTATGTTTTTTTGATGAACAGTAAATTTTTCTGCTTCCTGTTCAAACCCTTCTTCAGATAAGGAGTCCAGTAAAAATGCTGTGTGCAGTGCTTGGTAATCAATAGTTCTTTTTTGCCAAAAAATTACTGAACAAAGCAGATCAATGTCTTGTGAATGTTGAACAAAGTACGCATTCAGACCATCTCGCACAGTCTGCGTATTGATGGAAGTTATGGTGAAAGTCTTATATTCCTTTTCCGACCTAACGCGCAAAAATAGGTCGCTATCACTGTAGTCATCACTTAAAAAATCTTGCGTCATAACTGGTGATAAAGTAGTCGGATGTAATCGTTTCATTTCTGCTTCCCCATAAACTTATCAGCTTCATCCATCACAAAATCAAAAGTTTTTTTCAAAATAACACTCGTTACATCGGCTGGTTGATCTGCTATATCTACCAAAGGTCTGCTATTAACATCAATTTTTAATTCAATACCCGACTCAATAACAGGAAGTTTTGTAATATCAAACCATTCAGCTACTGACATGGTTGGCACCTCACCTGCTGCCATTTTGTATTGTGCAACAGATAATGTAATGAAAAAATTATCGTCAGTTTTGTAACCTACATTAAGTTGTGCGCTTGCAGGCTCCCCCAACGGAGAAATTTTGAAAAAATTAGACTGAATATGATTAAATACATCTTCATCAGAAAATTGAGTTGAATCTATAGGATATAGCATGGTAAGAACTAAACCACGCTCACGCTGCTGCTCATGAGGTATGATTTTATCCACACAGTCCTGAAATAAATTAATTTTTTTAGCTATGCTATCTCGAATTACGTCAAGAGATTTGCCGTTAGTATTGTCGATATCAATTGTTAACTGGGCAGTTAGTTGTGAAAAATGGACTGATAGTCGCCCTTGCCTTAGCGTGACTCGTGGTGCTTGAGGATTGAAATCATCTGGAAGATTCGTATTGACCGATGAACCGACAATTAAAGGTGTCAGAGCCTTTTCTATATCGAACTGCTTTGTCCGAATTGCCGAATCTCTCATGTAGCCAATAACAAACAATACTTGACTGATCGACTTATTGACCAAATTTAACATAGGTATACCTGCATCATAACGATTTCTAGCTTTCATATGAACGCTAAAGTTTTTAAAATTCAATTAGGCGGAATTGCCTATTAGAAATAATCGTAGAAGTTTAGCACATTATCTTATGTCTCATTGTTCACTCATTTTTAGAGTAATTCGATAGATTAGTGTTGTAAACAACAAAAACGCCGATTTTGAAATTTTGATGACAACTTTTCGGATTAAAACCTAAAAACATATACAATTGTTCACCACCACTAAGCTTTTTGCAGTAACAAAGTCCGAAAGTAGAGACGCAAAATTTTGCGTCTCTACATTTAAGCTAATGAAATGAAAAATACGTAGTTTAATTTTGGCTGGTTACCTTAACTGTAGGCAGCGACCCAATGAGCATTAAGGGAGATTATTAATAAATCACAGCCCACTGCGTACTAATCGAACCCTACCTTCAAAGAGGATTTTATAATCCCAGTTATCATTACCGGTGCTAAAGTCGAGATACCACGCATTCGCTGCCCCAACGTTATCGCCCGGAGACGACGACCAAAACCACCCAGACGGGGTCGCTGGAAACACAGCCAGATTAATGGCAGGATTGATACATTGCTCCTCAACAATCGAAGCAAGATCCTTAATATTGGGTAACCGCCAGTCGGTTTTTCCAGCAAAACCGCCTTTGCTATTGACAGCTGTTGCACGGTTTAACGCAGTCTGCCAACTGTATTTGGCCGCAGTTCCGCTACAGCGTCCATTCGCTACGCTCCAGGACTGGCCTTCGCTGCATTTTTTCCACATCAGGCCAGTCCTGTTGCTCGTCACCGTCCCGTTCTTATGGTCAGTGTATTGGTTGGTCGGACTGGTGGCACGAATGCTTGCCGCTTTACAGAGCTGAGCTGCTTCAGTAATCGAAGGCAATAGCAGTGCCATCAGGCAGGTCAATACGGCTGTTTTTGTTTGTTTGCACATAATTCTACTCCAGAGTTTAATGATTAATCGGGAAACAATGCAGTGTTTGAGGCCGCTTTTCAAAGGTAGTACGACATTCGGGATGTCCCATCCTAATGATGTCAGCTTAAGAACAGTAGCTATTTCCCTTTCCAGCCCTCTCCATTTGGAGACGGGCTTCTCTCCACTTAAGCCAACAGTATCAACCACCCTAACAAGCTGTTTGCATTACGTCAGAA
>NZ_FUKJ01000271.1 GCF_900163745.1 Crenothrix polyspora | reverse complement strand
GGCCAGCTATTTGTCAATGGCCACTAAAGCCCCTTACCTTATAAGTTTGGCGAAGGTGTTGTACCATAGGAGCCTTTATCGTGCGCTTCAGCGCAGAACTTGATCTTTACCGTTTTACCCACTGCACTGCCAGGCACTTTCCAGCTCAATACACCTTGTTGCAACCACAGGTCACTGTTAAAACTTTCTACAAAACTCGCGCCTTTGGGTAAATTAACGCCCAATGTGATTTTGCGCTCATCACCATAAGCCGTCACACCCAGTCGAAGAACTTCCTCGGCATGGACAACCAGTTTACCAGGCTGTGAGAGATTAAGTTTAGAGCCATGCCTTTCTTCATACTCATGCGCTTCGTGTTCAGAGTTTTCGTCAGAATCTTTACCTGTACCTGTCCGGTTGGACAGGCCGGTGTTTCACAGGCATTAGTGGTTGTATTAAGCACTTTTGGCAACGTACAGGTAACCGGCGTTACCGTCACTTCACACACACCCGCTGCATTGCGCACCTGTCCGGTTGGACAGGCCGGTGTTTCACAGGCATTAGTGGTTGTATTAAGCACTTTTGGCAAAGTACAGGTAACTGGCGTTACCGTCACTTCACACACGCCCGCTGCATTGCGAACTTGTCCAGTTGGACAGGCCGGTGTTACACAGGTGTTGGTCGCGACATCACGTACTTGTGGTGAAGTACAGGTCACCGGTATTGCCGCACACACACCTGCTGCATTGCGAACTTGTCCGGTTGGACAGGCCGGTGTTACACAGGTGTTGGTCGCGACATCACGCACTTGTGGCGAAGTGCAAACAACAGGCGGCGGTGTAACAGAAAGATTCGCTGACCCGCCTAACTCAACAGCAATCGCATTGAGTGCTACATCGCTTAGACCCGATAAACTCCCCATACCTCCCATATTACTTACAATTGCAGATTTTATTTTAGACGCGCTACTGCCTTTTTTGTTAGAACTGGCAAGCGGACTATGGCAACCCGCACAACTGCTTGCATAATCAGCGCTAGCGCTTCCCGAAAAGGCCAGCGCCATAATCATTAACAACAGGACAGAAATAAAGTGCTTTAAGCTATTGGCTTTATACACTGCGCCCCCTCATAGCATTTTTTTTGTTCATAAATAAGTTCTCTTTAGTTTAAAGTGAAGTAATCGCCCGTCTCACAACGGTCGTTAAATGGTTTAGCGTTTATGCAGATTCAAAAACGTGGAACGATTTTTGAATCTACCGTTTAATTAAACCAATCCACTTCACATAGCACTAACCATGCCTATATATAGATTCTGATTAGGCACTTTAGACAGGTTGCACAGAAAAGTTCTTTTCGCTGAGTTTGCTTGCCGCTTTACTCGAAGATATTGGTAGAGCCAAGCCTTTGATAGGTGTCTGTGTGCTTGTATTTACGCAACTCTGCATCGTTACCTGTGTTACGCGCCTAATCAAAATATAGATCATTGAATAGCAAAAGAATTATATTTTTAAGCGCAAATAATGCCATACCATACTTGCAGAACAGCAAATATGGTATGCAAAAATGGTAGGATTTTTATCGGATTTGAAAAATTATATTGAAACAATGATTACCTAAATTAAACAATTAATCACTTTTTTAAGTTTTTGAACGATTACTGTAAAAACCTGTACAGCGCACAGAGCTTTCAGCTTGCAATTTAAGGCAGGACAGGTGAAGTTGTACCGTTTGTCGAACCATGAGCGGCACACCGTCCACCCTTCGACAAGGCCGAACGGTGTGCCTTATTGAGCGTCCCGTCTTATGTGTGTAGCCCAACTTAAACTGCCCATGTTTAAGTTGGAAGCCATTTTATTAACTGGCTATAATAGCGTCATTAGCTAACTCAATAGGATTATACCTGTGAAAACCATGCCATCTGTAGATGCCCAAAATCATTTTGGTGTGCTTATTGATACCGCTCAAATAGAGGTGGTGTCAGTAACCCGTAAAGGTCGAACGGTAGCCTATGTTATGTCTCCAGACGTTGCTCAAGACTGGGTAGATGGCCAGATCGCTATGCAAGCAGAACAATCCGGCTTTTTAAGTACAGAAGAAACTGAAGACTTTTTAAACAGTATCCGCAATGCTGTCGATTAAGTTAACCAAACACGCGCAAAACTTTATGCGCCACATTCCCGTTAAACATGCAAAGCAGATACTGTCCAAGATAGATAAATTAACGCAAGATCCTGAATCCGTACCCAGTAAACAATTGCAAGGTTTCCCAAATTATCGGCGAGCAAAATCCGGCGAATATCGAATTATTTACCGTATAGATGATGACATCTTAACGTTGCTTGTGGTGCTTAGGTGATTTCCAACAATAAACATACCATCATGAAAGAAGCATCGGTTCAATGAGGATATC
>NZ_FUKJ01000169.1 GCF_900163745.1 Crenothrix polyspora | reverse complement strand
CTGCTGGAATATGGAATTTTAATATAGCTAACCGCCATTGATTTAAAAAAACAACTCTATTATCGACTTCTCGGCTTGCAGCGTCACAAGCGATCCTTTAGGCGGCTTTTTACTGGAAAATGATGCAACGACACCGTTCAACGTTGCTAAATGCTTGCCGTCCGGCGATACAATGCGCAATATTGTCAAATTTGTCATACACCCTCTCAAGGGTACGGATACCAGCACCGAGATAGGGGAGCTTAAGCTACCCTGCAATTTCACTGTCAATATTGAGGGTGTTAAAGTGCCGTTGAATAAAGTGTCGGCGATACGGGTCGCTTTGTCAAAAGCGGGCTTGCCAAGAATTAAAATCCACAAAATGACACTGGAAGAAACGGTCAAAACGGATAGCAACGGCAACGAAGTACCCGACCAGGTACTCTTAAATGGCCTTGGATTTCACGAACCGGCCACAGAAACACCGTGTTTAAACGATATTGAAATCTGGGAAATTGATAATAAAACTGAAGATGTGCATCCTATACATCTGCATTTGGTGCAGTTTCTTATTCTGGATCGCGCCGGTATTGCGGCTAATGTTGATGCCAACGAAGCGGGCTGGAAGGACACGGTACGCTGCAACCCAAAAGAAACCACACGCATCATTATGCGCTTTACCGGCTATACCGGTAAATTTGTCTGGCATTGCCACATGTTAGAACATGAAGACCATGAAATGATGCGGCCACTTATTGTGGGTTAGGCCATCATCATCGGGAGCGCATTGCTGGGTAGCGCCGATGGTTTTCATCCCGATTGTTACAGTATAAATACACCGGCAACATGTTATTATAAGTCACTTTTTTTCATGCCCAGTATTTAGGAAAATTATGCACGAACTTATTGAAGGTGAGTTATATCAAGCTTTGGAATATGCGAAAAGCATCGATCAGCATCAGGGTCAACGTATTATTATCCAGTTTGAAATAGACCAGCCGCTACTATCGCAAACCATTTTCAATGCTTTCCCCTCTATGATTGCAGAACATAGTGAGGAATTGTCGCATTTTTTTATGGATTTGTGTTTTGAACTCATTTGCGTTTATCAAAAAGCCTTTGGCAGTACACCCCGTTTTAAGGATGACCCGACCTGGATGGAGCGGCAGGCGCTTTCATTTGACGAAATATTGCAGCCGATGGCTGGCAAAAAAAGAATTGATGCCAAGCAAAGCAATAAAATGAAACAGCGTTTTTATCAGCCTAAGGAAGGTGAGATCATCCAAAACGGCCTGGTGCAATTTTTAAATGATTCGATTGATGATGATGCCGAGGGCAACAGTTACTCAAAACCTGCCATCGAATTAACCAAAGCCATGCTGTTTGTTACCGTGCGTTTATTCAACAACTTGTACAGCGATTCCACCATTAAACATTAGCCGCCCGCTGTCGTGTGAACATTCAGCTTAAACTGCAAAATGTTCACACAATACGCATTAACGGCAAAATTACTGAGTTGTTGCACCAAACCCACGAAACAGTGCCGAACAATTGTGATTGCCTTTTTTGGTATCAATTGTCAGCACAGCAGAAACGCCTTGGCAATCACCGCGCCAACCGACAAAACTATAACCTTTTGATGGTGTTGCCGTTAACTTTAGCGCTGCGCCAACCGGTTGTGACAAGCCACATTTTTTAGGGCACTTAATACCTGCCGGTATGCTAGTGACACGCCCGCTGCCCGTTACAGTAATACGTGTGACCGCTACTTTATCGTTAATAAAGGTGGAGGTATAAACGTTATCCAAAGACACCACTTCCGATAACGAGTTATAAGCAACATCGCTAATGTTAGCTAACTTACCGATAGTATTAACAATATCCATACCTTTTATCACTTTGCCAAAAACTGCGTAACCTGCGATGTTATTTTTATTCGCACCATAATCCAGGTTTTTATTATTGGCTAGATTAATAAAAAACTGCGAAGTTGCGGAATTGGGATCTGAGGTACGCGCCATTGCAATTGTGCCTCTTAGATTGCTTAAACCATTATTAGCTTCGTTTATAATAGTAGATCTTGTTGGTTTTTGTTGACTCGTCTTTTTATCAAAACCACCACCTTGCATAACAAAGCCTTTAACAACCCTATGGATTAACGTATCTTTATAAAATATATTTCCATCTTTATCTTTTTGCGCATAAGCAATAAAGTTTTTAGAGGTAATGGGAGCTTTGGCATAATCCAGTTGGACAGTAATCGTACCTTGGGACGTTTGTAACTCTACAATACTATGAGGAGCAGCCGCTCCGCTTGCGCTGTGATTAAATAACGCAAGTGCCGGCGCTAAAAGTAAAAAATGCAGTTTACGCATAGAAAATTCCTGTTATTAATTATTGAGTAAATAGTGCTGGGTATTACGCATTACAGTATAGCGCAGGCATCAAATGGTAATTGGACAGCCTATTAATCGCAACCGCACAATAGTGTAAACGCAATTATTCTGACTACAGACAATGTTTTTTTTGATTAAAGTTTCATTACCCAGTATACTAGCGAGCTTTGTACATGCGCCCAGGTAGCTCAGTCGGTAGAGCAGAGGACTGAAAATCCTCGTGTCGACGGTTCGATTCCGCCCCTGGGCACCATGTATAAAATTAAACCTCAAAAAAATGCCCAGGTAGCTCAGTCGGTAGAGCAGAGGACTGAAAATCCTCGTGTCGACGGTTCGATTCCGCCCCTGGGCACCATTTTTTTCAGCCATTTGTAAATGGCTTGAGAGATTAATACCTTCCTACCCTTTATCAAGTTCAGCCAATCTAAAGTGGGTAGCACTTTTGTGGCTATCATATTGTCAGCCTATAATTTTAATGTTGTAACGGCGGACAAAAAATCCTGTTCATTTTATAGGGCTAATCAATTACAGCATGGATTTAGCGCAAATCCCTGACCAATAAATTGGTATTACCGCCAATAGCTGTAGTAAGTAGTCGTGGCAATAAATAAAAAAAGTCAAATGCGTTTTCCTGCCCTCCCTTATATCTACTTGGCTAAATATAAATCGTAGGTATTTATACGAATGGTACTCTTCAATCAATCATGTATAGAATATCCCTTCGCACCTTGGAGAAAAGTCTAAGCCTTAACTGTATATGATAGTCTTCAGGAGCTTTACACAACAATAATAAACACAACTAATATGTAATTTCTGGAAAACAATTGCCACGGATGTTGGGCTCTTGGCTCCGAAAAGGATACTTTGACATGTCGATTACACCATCATTCTTCCAGTATGAACGCCGCGACCAACCTCGCCGCTCAGTCGACCGTGCTGATGAATACCTGCATAAAACCTTCTCAAGCCCTTACTGCCACTCTTGTCTAGAACGTGTGGCCGATGGTGTACTGCTGCTAGACAGCGAAATTCGAGTTATTTACGCTACACCGCAAGTAGATAAAATCACGAACGGACACAATTCGCCATTTGCGTTATCACCGAAATTTACCCTGCACCAGCCACATCATGCTGCCCGCTTTGCCGCTTTCATTAACGGGAAAACTCAGGAAGTTGGTCTGCTCAGCTTGCTGTTGGAAAGCGTAAACGGGCACGATCTATTATTGATTAACTGTATTCAATTGCCCAAACCTGCCGAACCGGATTTACAAGCTGCTAGTTACATGGTGACACTGTGTGATCCCAATCACTGCCCTTCACAGCAATGGCTGTTTTTCAAGAAACAATTTAATTTAACCCCGGCTGAAGCGAGGCTGTGCCGTTCGTTTGCAGAAGGATTGAGCCTCAACGACTACTGCAAGAAATGGAAAGTCGCGACTAGCACAGCCCGCAGCCAGCTCCACAGCGTGTTCGGCAAGACCTCCACGCACCGGCAGAGTGATCTTTTACGGCTGATTTTTTTGTTCTCCAGAATTTAATACCTAATTTATCCATCATTTGGTGGATGCGCTGTTCAAATTGTTTCCTATATAGTTAAAACCGCAATAGAGCGGTAGCGCGGAAGTATGGCTAGAACGTTAGCTAAACCTATCGCATAGCCGATTGATTATCATAGGTTAACAATAATGCTGTTAACCCAACCTGCTCATACTGGCCAAATACGAGGTATTTGGTTATGGAAGTTGATTAATTTCAGATAAAAAAATGGTTGATTCCATCTTAATTTTCAAGGCATTGTCTGCTCATCTTTGTTGCTAGCAATTATCCTGTATGAGATGTTTCCAGCCTTTGTTTTTCGTGTTTGATGTACCCACTGTTTTTATAACTATAGTTTTTCAGATAAATAACTTCCATTTTGCAAAAATAAAGTTAATTTTAATCAGTGTGTTATAGATAAATCAGTGGAAGTTATTTATCTGAAAGTCTATAGGAGAATTTTACTTGTAACTAACTGAATATGAAAGCGCTGTATCTATATGAATTATTTAAAGTAACAAACAACAACGTGGTGGTGAAACTGGACACGTTATAACTATGAATTGGAGAACAACATGATTAAGCTAATAAAAAAATACCTTCTTATTTTGGGATTGCTGATGCCACTATTGGGTGTCAGTATTGCTAATGCCGCCCCAATACCACCACAGGCTAATGATTATGGAAAATCTTATGCGGAATGGGCAACAGCCTGGCTGGAATGGGCGTTATCAATCCCAAATGCAACTAACCCATTGTTTGATACGACTGGGGCGTATGCAGCCATGGGTCAATCTGGGAAAGTCTGGTTTTTAGCGGGAACAACCACTAAAGACCCTAATGCCGTTGCAAAAGCAACACGCAATATTACTATACCAAATGGTACTGCTTTATTTTTTCCAATTTTAAATGCTTATTGGGTTAATTTACCTGAATATGGTGATGATCCTTGGTCATCAGAACAAGAAAGTTTCGCACGCTCTTATGTGAAAGGCATACAAGATACCTCAGTTGGCGTTGAATTAACCATTGATAGAAAGGTTGTGTCCCATATAAACGACTATAGGGTTGCAAGCACTGTAGGTCATTGTAATCTTCCATCGGCTAAAGATGAAAATTCTTTTGGGCTAGATTTAAAGAATAATCCTTATTACTGTGTATCAGACGGTATTTATACATTAATACCTCCCTTGTCAGTTGGTAAACATACTATTCATTTTAAAGGCACATCACTTTTTTGGGATCCAGATTTTTCATTGGATGTTACCTATAACATCACCGTAGAACCCAAGAAAAAACATCGTATGGAATGGCATAAATAAAATTGAATATACAGCGTTTTATATCCGGCTGATTACAAAAAACCAACGTGATCAGTCGGAGATTGGAACGGTCACTCCTGGTATCGGTACTGTAGATAAATTGGCTGCATTTCAGTAAGTTTTCCCCTTCAACACATAGACACCACAAACTCAGAAGCAATCAATAACGATGACGGCCAGGTGACACGTTCACCGCAATACTGGATGATGGCAGAGGCGTAATGTTGTTGGCTACACCGTAGCGCAGTCGGATAGAGCATTAGCGAAATCCATCGCATAGCTGATTGATTAGGATGGGTTTTGGCTACCCGCCTCTACCCACCCTACAAACTATTTGCTCACAAAACCTGTTTCAATAAATTGGTAAAAGGCTGGTGACTTTTCCAACAGTAGGTATGAAAATCGCGTCTATCGGTAGAGACAATGCACCCATGTCCTAATTCTTCGGCCAATAACACCAGCGAAGCATCGGCTAACCCGCAAAGCGGTTTCGCGTTATAGGATTAAAATCATCCAGATTTCAGACTTTACTGACCAAGGTCAAATAAACGCAAACCGGAGCGCCGTCTTGAAGGGTCGGAATTTTATCGCTGAAGTAGACGTTATTGATTCTGTACCTGAACCGACTGATTACCTGCAATGGCGACCGAAGTAACTCTATAGCAATCCAGTAAAATAGTGTAGCGCGAGGCAATAAGCGTTGCGTCCTTATGCACACTGACCCAGTATTTACCTGCTCCCCCAGTTAAACTGGCAGTGCGTGCAACCTCACCTTCCAGAGCGATTACACTTCTTGCACGCCCATTCGGGGCGATCACTTGAACGGTAATCTCATCAGATGGATTTCCATTTGGATTTG
>NZ_FUKJ01000278.1 GCF_900163745.1 Crenothrix polyspora | reverse complement strand
CGTTCTGTAGAAAACGAATAGTATCCTTGATTTTTAACTTAATTTATATGCGGTTGCCCTGTATGGCAGGGCTGGCTTTGTAATTCCTTGATGAACTACTCAAAATTGCCTTCGCCTTTTTTGCCGAATTTATGGACGAGCGAACACAACAAACGCGGTGTGGCCATCTATTTTTTAATACAAAAACCTCCACTTTCACATTATAACGCGCCGTTTTTAAAGTTTTTTTGTAATTGTTACAAAATAATTACAAAAAACTGAACCTTTACAGTATTTTTTGCAATTCACGGATTACAAAAGAACAGAAAAGACGGAAAGAAGTGTTAACCCAGTCAAAAAATACAGCTGACTAAATCATTGCTAATTGTTCCCATTTTTAATCTGAGCGAAACTTATTTATGACTATTGAGAACAAAAAAAAGAAAATTGTCGTTTATTCCCATGATACTTTTGGCTTGGGCAATATCAGTCGCATGCTAGCAATTGCCAAATCTTTAGTGGAATCAGATCCAAATACCTCAGTGCTGATTTTATCAGGTTCGCCTATGCTCCATGCCTTTCGCATTCCGCCGCAAATTGACTATATCAAGCTGCCTTGCCTTACCCGCACCATGGTGGGCGATTACGAGGCAAAGTTCCTTGATCTTGGTTTAGGACAGCTGTTGCGTCTGCGTAGCAACATTATTCAAAGCTCGATTATTGATTTCGATCCTGACTTGATTTTGGTGGACAAAAAACCCTTTGGTGTCGGCGACGAATTATCTAATGCGTTAGAAGAATTACAGCGAATAGGCCATCGTGCCAAACGGGTGTTACTACTGCGGGATATTCTCGATAGCCCAGAAAGCACAATTCGAGTTTGGCAAAAAAACGCTTATCACCAAGCCATTCAAAAATTCTATGATCAAGTGCTGGTAGTGGGGGCACCTGATGTGTTCGATTTACGCAAGGAATACCAGTTCCCAAGCGAAAGCCATGACAAGGTACGTTTTTGCGGTTATATCGCGCGTGAAGCCGGTAGAAGTTCAAGGGCGCAATTACGCCAACACTACGGCTTTGGTGATGAACATTTGGTGTTAGTTACCCCTGGCGGCGGCGAAGATGGCTACCAATTGCTGAAATGTTACTTGCAAGGTTTACGTCTGCAAACACAGCCAGTAAACACCAGAACCCTGGTTATTTGCGGCCCGGAAATGATTGGCAGCCAAAGGGATCATATCCAGGCCTTGGTGGAGGGCTGTCCCAGTGTTGTGCTACAAACTTTTACCGATGACATGATGGCGTGTATGGATGCGGCTGATTTGGTGATTAGCATGGGCGGTTATAACACGGTTTGCGAGCTGTTGACGTTGCGCAAACGTGCGATTGTGGTACCGAGGGTGATGCCGGTTCAGGAACAATGGATACGTGCCGAACGTATGGATAAATTAGGGCTGCTGCGTGCGATACATCCAGAAACCATAACGCCCGCCGTATTGATGGAAACCGTTCAGCAAGAACTGGCGAAGTTGAATGTCCAGCCGCGCCAGCATTATCAAATTAATCTTAATGGCCTGTCGGTCGTTTGTGATTCTATTAATCAGCTGATGGATGCGTCTCAAACGGCGATGATGCCTGTTGCCAATAAACAGCTAAGCACACGGCGCGTTAAGCAACAACAATCAAAAGCCAGTTACAGAATGAGGGGGAAGGATCATGAGTGCCGCATTCAAACTATCTAAAACCAATGCCAAAATAGGCTACATCCTGAAAGGCTATCCGCGCACCTCGGAAACCTTTATCACCAACGAAATTCGGCTACTGGAAAAAA
>NZ_FUKJ01000153.1 GCF_900163745.1 Crenothrix polyspora | reverse complement strand
CCTCATCCTAGCCTTATCCCAAAGGAGAAGGAATTTTAAGGTGGGGGTCTGAATAATTACCCCTTCATTAGTCCAAACATAAGTGATGTCGCCGACCCAAACAGTATTGGGCTTGTCGACTTTAAATTTTCTGTTCAACAAGTTAGGCGAGATTTGCTCATTGTGTTTTGAATTCGTGGTGGCCTTAAATTTTTTGCGCGTTTGCACCATAAACTCAATTTGTAATGGTCTAGCTAACCTTCTACAGTGGGACTTTCACCCACAAGATCAGTGCAGCTTTGCCGAGAGCATGCAAAACCGGGGGAGGCTACGCCGCTTTTTTTAGTTCCTCATCGTTCCCCACCCGAAATCCGGGATACCACTCCTGAAACGTTTGTTCCAATTCGCCGTTGAGTACCCTGGTTCGCATCTGCAAAAGTAAATGGGCACCCTTGGGGCTCCATTGCATTTGTTGTCGTTTGCAAAAACGCTTGGCCAAGACGCAGTTTACAGCGGACTCGACAAAGCCTGAACTGATCCGGTCACCCTGCCGGTAGCGCTCACCGTAGTTGGTGATGAACGCTTGGTTATTGGCAATATAGGTGTGGAATTCTTCGACCGCCCGCAAGAGCTTGCGTGTGACCGACTCTTTATTTCCTTCATCGGCAGCCGCATGCAGATCCCTTTCCAGGCTTTCCAAATGCTGGAGTGCTTCGTAGGTATTGCCGTGCCACAAATACCGCTTGATACTTTCAATAGTTTTTAAGGCGGGCTCTCTCAGTTCATAGTGTTTCCCATCATCATCGAACGTCATTGGCAAGCCTTTGGCGGTCTGGCTAAGCACAGTCAAACGCATCGTGATATGGAACCAATCCAGCAGATGTTCGGCTTCCGGGTTGAGATAGAGTTGCAGGTTACGCACAGTGTCGCCGCCATCGGAGAAAAAGGTGATTTGTTGATTCAGTTGCATGCCTTGCCCCTTAAGCACTTCGAAAAGACGCCGTTTGGGTTTGGTATCAAAGGATTGCACGAGGCCAAAGCATTTGCCGCCACCGGCATCGTCATCAGGAATGGATTTACCCACGATCACTTCAAAATGGGTCTTTTTGTCATTCCAGTTCCGCACGTAACCACCATCAATCCCGACGTTGAGGGGTGCGGACGGCAATGGCAAAGCCCCCCAATCCCTTGGGCAGCCGTCGATATATGTAAACCGCTCTTCACCCAGTGAAGCTTCGGATCGTCTAGGAGGCTGTCCGAAAACTGTATAATTATCGATTAAATTTTGGCATGCCATCAATGAA
>NZ_FUKJ01000222.1 GCF_900163745.1 Crenothrix polyspora | reverse complement strand
CAGCAGAAATAATCGAATCAGTAGATAAGAAAGTGGTGGATGTTGTTGAAGAGTTGCCATCACCTAAGAAAAAGTCGTGGTTCAGTCCGCTTAAAGCGCAGTTTGATGCCATCACGGGTAAGGACAAGTATTATAACTGATTAAAAAAATTGCTTGGAAAAGTGTCTTACTCTGGGTTTCCAATTTAAACTGTTCTGGTTTAAATTGGAAGCATATCAAGGAAAACGGCAATGTTAAAAGCCATAGATCACCTGTCTATAGAGACCCACCCTTGTGGTGGAACTCTCGATGTGGATCGTAATCGTCAGTAAGTTGAGTTTTATCAACAAAACTTAGTCGCGGATGTACCACTCTTTCTTTGTAGGTGCGGCGTTAGGATCTTCATACATACCTGTTAGTTTACGCCTAAATTCATCAGTAACAACGCGGGTATCTTGTTGGGTTCTTACCACGCGTGGTGTAATCAAAACAACCAGCTCCGTTCTTTTTTTATTAATATCTGTACTACCGAATAAAGGCCCTATTAGCGGTAGGCGATGTAAAAACGGAATACCACCCTTAGCATTTGTATTGCTTTCTCTGATCAAACCACCTAATACCAAAGTTTCACCACTTTGCACAGCAACCGAACTGTTAATTTCTCGTACTAGAATGTCTGGATTAGGTGCATTGTCTCGCTGAGGGCCAACATCCTCAATGCTTTGTTCAATATCCAAAATTACCATGCCATTAGCATTAACACGCGGTTTTATTTTTAATTTAACACCGGTTTTGCGTTGTATATTATTTTGAGAGCTATTGCCAACAGTTGATACTGTGCCGCCCGACAATGTAATTTCGTCACCTACACTTATCGCTGCCTCTTGATTATTCAATACCATTAACGACGGTGACGATAGCACATTGACATTATTATTATTTGCTTCGGCATTCAGAACCATCCTAATGTCACCTGATTTGCTCAAAAAAGAATAAGCCAATCCAGCAGGATGCGCCCCTCCGATTGCACCAGCAGCACCAGCAGCAAAATTCATCCAATCAGCCCCAGGTGTAGTTGGCGCTTCTATCGTCTTATTATTATTCAAATACCACTGAATGCCATATTTCAAATTATCCGTCAATGTTACATCGGCAATGGTGGCATCAATCAACACTTGCAGCGGCATGATGTCCATTTGCTTGATGATTGGCAAAATTATCGCATATTCACGCGGTGTAGAGACCACTACTACGGCATTATTGGCCTCATCTGCGACTATTTTGACATCATCGACATTGGCAACCTTGGCACCGCCGGTTGAGCCGGACGACGAACTGCTCCTTTTAGAGCTTTTTTTCGATATCGATGAAGACGATGAAGATGGCGATGAAGAAGAATCCAGGGAAGAGTCTGAACTAGAGTTGTCTTTATTGGATATATCACCTGATGATTGTCCTGGTGCTACTTTGCCGGCTTTATCTTTTTTAGACGAGCCGCTACCACCACCAAAAATTTGGTTTAACTGATCGGCCAAATCGACAGCATCGACATGCTGGACTTTATAGACATTAACCCCACCGCCACTGGCAGTATTGGCTTTGTCTAAACGAAACACCCAGTTTTCAATATCTCTTAAGTAACTGGCTTGATGGGTGATGGCCAGTACTGCATTCATGCGTTCAATAGGGATAAAGCGGAAAAATTCATTGTCATCGGTTTTACCGCCTTTTTTACCAAAAATGGCATTCAACTCCTCAATCACTTTTTCCGGATCAACATGAGCCAAGGAAAATAGAGCAAAAGAGCGCCCTCTTAAAAGATCAGTATCAAACGTGCTGACCATATCCATAATGCGTGCCAATTCATCCGGCGTACCCGACAACACCATGCTGTTACGAGTGGCATCCACATTCAAAATGGTTTTATCACGCACCAAGGGCTTAATAATATCCGCAATGTTTTGTACCCCCACATTTTGAATGGTAACAACGCGGGTTTGATAACCGGCTTTAGTACCTACGCCAGCGGATACATCTGATGTGTACAAGGCTTCGGTACTGGGTTCGATATGAAAAATCTTGCCATCTTTTACCAAAGCAGCATTATTCATGCGCAACACCATTTCCAGAGTAGGCAACAACTCTTCTTTGGCTAACGGTTGTGTCGTATTTAAAGTCACTTTACCGGCTACTTTAGGGCTTAGCACGTAATTTTGACCAAGAATATCGCTTAAAATGACTTTAGCCACCTCACCCAAATCGGCTTCGTCAAAATTAAGGCTATAAGTACCTACACCGTTGGTCATGGTGCGTCGGTGTTTGGCTATTGGCGGCGTTTCTGAAAACTGGTTGCGTGCAGGAAATAGCTCTATTTTGGAACGCAATTGATCGGTTGCAATCGGTTTGTTTTGCAGTTCCTGATAATTCACCGGTTGTTTATATTGTTCTTTAGCCAATGGCGGTAACGGCATTTTGGGCACTGGTTTTGGCCCTAACAACTCACAACCTGACAACGCTATAGTGACTGCGACAAGATAAGATGCCGTTGTTAATTTTTTAAAATTGTTCATTGGTTCCATTGTCGAATGTACTCGTATCTTGGCTAAATTCATCAGTTTGAAATTCGGGTTCAGGCTCTGGTATGACTTCCTCTTCAGCGCCAGGCATAGGTTCTGCTTCCGGTATAATCTCAGCCTCTGCGCCCTGCATAGGTTCACCATTAGGTAAAGGTTCTGCCATCATGGGTTGGTTAGGGGGTACTACCTGCCCCTGTCCCTGAGCTTGTTCTTCTGCCGTTTTTGGGTTGTTCGGATTGTTTGGATCGGCAGCGTTATTAATCTTTGGCGTTTTAGGTTTGGGCTTACGCAACAGCAGTTCTTTTTGCATACCGTTTTGATTAAGGATAACCTTATCTTTTTGCACTTCTGCCAATGTCCAGCCGTCGATATCGGTGCCTTTGGATAATCTTTTAAAATTACCTTTAGGCACTCTTACCGAACGACTCAGCAAGGCGTACAAGCTCTTACCCTTAGTATAAATACCATTCAGTTGCCAGTTAAACGGGCCACTGGGTTTGGCGATTGCCAGCTTGGGGTCTACGGGCAATTCCGGCACAGGTCTTCGGCCTTTAATAAATAACGGCCTGTTCACCATATCCGCAAAGCTTTGTTCGGGCTTTTTGGTTAAGGCAATCGTTGGCATTTGCGCAATTTGGGGTGTCTTTTTATCGGTTACCTTAAGTGCAGCCAACGTCTGTTGATGTACCCGCTTTGCATAAAGCCATTCACCGGCAATGCCTGCCAGCAAAAGGATGCAGAGCACCGTTAATAATTTAATAAGCTTGATATTCATTTGGGCTGCTTTCTCATGAAGCTTACCGCTTGAAAATTAACGTTCAAGTCATTACTCGGCTCAAGTTTGCGTGTTAGTCTGTTGCGTTTGCCGCGCATAGGCCTGATGTCCATTTGATCGACAATAATCAATGGTGTTGCTGTTTCCAGTTTGTACAAAACTGATCGCAATATTTCCATATTGCCTGTCATGCGCACACTGACCGTTATCAAAGTAAACTTGTCTTTTTCAGTTTCAGAAAGTGCCTGGGTGCTGCTTAATTGGCCACCGGCATCGACAATGGCTTTCTTAATAAACTCCTGTAATTCTGCGGAGGCCAAAGACGGTGTTTTCTGGGTGTTAAAATAGCCCTGCGCCAGATGTTGCGCCTTGATTTTAGCCATACTCTTAAGAACGGAATCTTTTTTAGCTAAAATGCGTTCATATTTTTGTAACTTGAAAACCAGCGATTCTTTGGCCTCACCTAGTTCCAGACCTTTAGAAACAATGGGCATAATAATCAGTGCCGACAGCAACAAGATAACTAAAACCAGTAGCCCGACAGCTAATAAGCGTTGGGTCTGGTTATTTTTTTCCGCTGCCATCAATGCCTCCTGCTTTGGTCGCGTCCACAGTAATCTGGAAACGCTCCAGTTTACTGACGCTATCTTGGGTCACTGGCGATACAAATCGAGCATTATCAAATATATCGGACGCTTCTAAAATAGAAATCAAGGTCGATGCGTTAGGCGATTCGCCCTGCATTTGCAATTGTTTCTCTGAATACTGTGCATAAGCCAGCCAAGTATTATCCTTGATTAACGCACTTAACGCATCCAAGATAACGACCAGGGCGGGTGTTGCGCTTTTTTCCACCAGTAATTGCCGGGTTTCATCCATCATGGCATCAATGTCCGCCTGTAACACATTGACTTTTTTTGCTTCTTTTTCGATGCTATCAACCCGTGATTGCAAGGTTTCCACCTCGCGGTATTCAAGCCAAACCGG
Source organism: Crenothrix polyspora (assembly GCF_900163745.1). Taxonomy (GTDB): domain Bacteria; phylum Pseudomonadota; class Gammaproteobacteria; order Methylococcales; family Methylomonadaceae; genus Crenothrix; species Crenothrix polyspora_B. The sequence goes on along the minus strand of NZ_FUKJ01000222.1, from coordinate 8,168 downwards.
CATAGCCAAAGCCATTGCCAGCAGCACTAAAAACAGCCCGATTAAACCACCATGCACCAGGCGCGGTAGATTGGCGGTTTTGGCTCTCAGTCTTTCAGGGAGCAGATTGTAATAGCTGCGGCGTAGGCTAAGATCGTTGGCTGCGTCTTCGTAATCCACAAATAATGGTGACATCCCCATATTTTTAGCATCTTCATAGAGCGTATCTACAGTTTCTTTCAGCGCAATAATTAACATGACGCGCAGCTGGCCGGGTTCGTTCTCTACCTCTAAAGGCTGAACAGCAAAATAAATTTGTTCGGCTTTAAACGGGGTATAGCGATCCAGCTCATAAGCGACCACTTGCTGTAAATTTTCTTTGGCAGCGGCAGGTAACGACAATTCTTTCTGTATGGCATCGCGTTCTGATAATCTGATGATTAACTGCGCTTTATCGAGTCTTTCATCGGTAGCCAGCAGCTCTTTATATTGCGCTATACCGGCTTCGTTGCGATCTAGCCTTGCCAGTTGCTCGCTGTGCTGGTCGTCGACAAAGCTCAGTACAAACTGATTGCCATCAGGGCGAACAATGACGGTGCCGCGCTTGTCGGTAACCAGTTGTTTGACCTTTTCGGGTACCAGAAAGCTAAGCTCCCCAGTCCACCAGTGCCAAAATTTTTTAACATCCAGATCAATCGTTGAATTGAGGTTCATTGTATTGTGCTACTAATAATTCATTCATTGCCGTTGAAAATAAAGAAATTTCATTTGCATAACTGCGCTGCCATTTCAACACCTGGAAAGGCAGCGCAGGATCTACCTCTGATTTTATAACTAAAGCACCCACTGCTGCGCGGCTACCATCTGCCAGTCTGGCTTCGGAAATAATCGTCACTGCACCGCTTTGCAGCGCATCTGCTTCTGCACCATTGATATATTTTGACGTTATCGGAAACGTTAAAGGTTTACCGAACTTGGCGTTTTCTGTCCGTGCCTCCAGAAACTGCTCAATTATAGCGGGATCTAAATCCGGCAATAGCGACAATACTTCCCGCGTCGCGCTCTTATCGACCTGGGCTTGTCCTGAATACACGGTGATTAACGGCTCAAGCCATTTAAAGGTCTCGGCATCCATGCCTAATACCATTTGTAACTCTTCAATGTTTTGAAATGCTTTGTTAGCAGGATGATATTTTAAACCAGCAGTCTGATATTCTGGCTTTTCTGCGCCATCTGGACTCACCGTATCATCGCTATCGCGCCAATCCATCACTGCGCCAACCAGTTTGGCCACCCGAACCAGGGGATCTTTTCTATCATCAGGGGCGGGCGCTCGTGAAAACAATGCCCGTAATAACTGTGGATCGGCCTGATTAATGTCTATTTTACCTGTTTCCGATAACATCCGGATCCTGATGCGGGTATCACCATAGTTTATCTGGTAAATACTGCCATCGGTACGCCAGCTTTTATCTTGCTCAGCATTGATGCTGTCCGTTGCTGAGCCCAGTAACATCAGTTCGGCAATGGCGATGCCTGATTCGGCGATAGCAATCGCCTGTGCGTTATTTTTAATGCCTTCGGTAATGGATATTTCACGGCGCATACCCAAGGCAAAGCTACCGGCCATTAGCGTTAGTAAACTCAGCACCCACAACACCAATACCAGGGCAAAGCCTTTGGATTTTATGTTTAAATTATAGATCACCTGTGCCTTTTATGTGCCATGCGTTACAAGAGGGGGTTAGATGGGGTTGCGAATTTCAGGCTCATTGCCTTGGCAATTCAGATAGTGTTGTGTTCTTGAGGTATCAAGCATTTTTTTGATACCTGTCATGTTTATTATGGCAATATTTAACAATCTATTGCTGTCCAGAATTATCGGTATTAGAGGCGGCTTCTGTGGCAAGTCCGGCACTCTCAGCAGAAATGGTCGTTTTTAAATCGATAATCATTTCCGGCCAAAAAATACCGTTATCCAGTTCAATTTTTATTTTAACCAAGCGGGGCTGAAATTCTTTTTCCAGCCATTGATCCTGCCAATACGGTTCACTGGCTTGGTCATCAGAGCCAAAGTAATGCAATTCAAAATGGGCGACACGTTTGACCAATACGACTTCTTCTTTTTGCCAGTCTTCGCCTGTTGCCAAAGGGAAAAACGGTGTTAAAGCGACATTGAGAATCTGGCCATCTTCATCATCTTTTGCAGTTTGTATGCTGATTAGCTGCGCACCGGTTTTACCGGCACTGGCCGGAAAATACGAGACAAACTGCAAGCCATCGGGTTTGCCTTGAAAAGACAATAATCTGATCCCCGAATTTGGATCAGAGGAAAAATCATCCCACAAGGGCAGGGCTGTGCTCAGATGGCGCTGAAAAAAGTTATAGACGACAGCAATTTCATTGACATCGGTAATTTTGGTTTCGCCTTTTTCCCAACTGTCTGCACAAATTTTCATAGTGCCGAACAACATGGCCATCATGACACTTAATAGCGTCATGGCAATGAGCACTTCAATCAGCGTAAAACCTTGTGCGCTAGGAAACACGCGCTCGGCATCCGATAAACGTGGATATTGCTGCGCCTTCTGCTGCGTGTTCATCCCTACTGCTCTTTATTGACCAATTTTAATGTCGATAATCTGACTTGCCGGTCGTTGTCATCATCCCCCCAGCTTACCGTTGCATCCACTTTAAACAGCTCTGCTGTTGATTTCATCTGAAACTTGCCGGCTATAAAATTAAATGGCCGGACAGAAACTTCCCAACGGTACTTATCATTTTCTATCCCAGAATTTTGACCGTTTTTTGGCCTGCTTTCTGCGCCGGTTTTGGCCATAAGGGATTCGGCAATTTGTACGGCGGCGGTGTATTCTTCAGACATCAGTGCTGAATTCACCCCTGTAGAAAATATTCTCAGCAAAATGGTTAATGAGAATGCCAGAATAGTAAAGGCAATCAGGATTTCAAGTAACGAAAACCCGTGGTGCTTATGGGATGACATCTTTAATTTCAACTTGTCCGGTCAGCCAGTTGATATCAATACGCCAAGCCATTTTACCTCGCTCTAATTTGATCCAGCCGCCGGAAGAAGAACCGTCCGGAAAAAACCGGATGCTGCCTTTGCCATCGTTTAATTCGTTCTGGCCAGTGTGCATGGTGGTATCGATAGTTTGTGGAATTTCGTAAACCTTGTCACGGTCACTGACGCTGTAGCTGTTTTCCTCAAAATCGATGGTTAAGGTGGTTTCCTGATGTGATAATTGCGCCTGGCCTTTAGCATAACGCAATGTGGAAGCCATATCTCTTGCTGTCGCTTTAAGTTCGGTAGTCTCATTGCCGGAAGATAAATTAATGCCGATGGCCGCAAAACCCAGCCCCATAATAACCAGAACGACAATCAGCTCAAGTAGCGTAAAGCCTTGGCTGCGTTTTAACGAAGCGGATGCCATTACGCGGTATCTCACTAATGGCCTGTTATTTTGCGGCCTTTGAATGCGCATTATTCCCAGTTAACTAAGTCCTTGTCTTCGCCTTCACCACCTTCTTTCGCATCAGAGCCTAAGGAAAACAAGTCAAATTTTCCGTGTTCACCGGGTGAAACGTAATGGTATTCCTGATTCCAGGGATCAAGCGGTATTTTGCCTTTGCGTAAATAAGGCCCATTCCAGCGGGCTGCACCTTCAGGAGACTCCACCAGTGATTGCAAACCTTGTTCGCTGGTAGGGTAACTGCCCACATCCAATTTATACATATCCAGTGTCGCAGCCAAATCTTCTATCTGTACTTTTGCGGCCTTGGTTTTAGACTCGCCCATGTGTTTCATCACTTGTGGACCCACAATGCCAGCAAGCATGGCAATAATGCCCAGTACCACCAATAATTCAAGTAAGGTAAAACCTGTTTGTGTGCGATTTTTCGTATGTTTCATTCTATATTCCTAAGAAGCCAAATCATTAACACCCAGGATTGCCGAGAAAATGGCGACCATAATCCCCGCAATCATAAGTCCCATCGTAATTATCAAAACCGGTTCAAGCAAAGCGAGCATACGGGTTATCGATGTTCGCAGTTGCTTGTCATAAATCGTTGCCACGCGCAGCAGCATTTCTTCCAGTCGTCCGGTTTCCTCGCCCATTTTAATCATTTGCATGGCCATTTTGGGGAAAATTCCTCTATCTTGCAAGGCATCCGACATGTGCTTGCCCTGTTTGAGTTGCTCTTCAGTATCCTGAATAGCCTCGGCTAACACTAAATTATCAACGGTTTCGCGCACAATAACCAGCGCAGATAATATGGAAACACCGTTACCCAATAAAGTGCCCAAGGTTCGACTGATATTGGCGACTTCCTTGTTTAAAATAATGTTGCCCGCCAACGGCAGCTTTAAAAATCGCCCATCCCAGGCTTTTTTGCTGGTCGGGTTAGCCAGTTGGACGCGCATGGTGGCATAAATTGCAAAAATTATCAGGAACAATGCCCACCACCAGGTTTGCAGCCAATCTGACAGCGCGACGACAATTTGTGTGGAAACCGGTAATTCCTTACCGGAGTTTTCAAACATCTCGGTAAATTGCGGCACCACAAAGGTTAACATGCCAAATAATGATCCTAAAGACGCTACCAATAAAGTGATGGGATAAATTAACGCCGTACTGACAGTATCTTTTAATTCTTTAGAACGCTCCAGATACTCAGCCAGACGCATTAACACATCACCCAGACTACCACCGGCTTCACCTGCCCGCACCATATTCAAATAAAACTTGCTGAAAACGCCAGGCTGTTTTTCCAGGGCATCGGCCAGTGATGAACCGCCTTTTACCTTTTCCAGCACCCTGCCGATCAGTTTGCTCAAGTGTTCATTATCGTCAGTCAGATCAATCAGCACCGATAGCGACTTATCCAAAGGCAAGCCTGAATCCAATAAAACCGCTAGCTCTCCGGTAAACAAGCCAATTTCCTTGGCATTTAATTTGTTTTGTTTAGCGCCGCCGAACATAAATGATCGGGCATTCACCGGCGTAACGCGGATAGGAATATAACCATCCTCCTGCAAGCCTTTGATGACTGACTGCTCATCAGCGGCATCTTTTACACCGTCTTCTGTTTCGCCCAGATTGTTGATGGCTTTATAGTTAAATAACGGCATATCAGGCTTCCGAGGTCACGCGCAACACTTCCTCTATGGTGGTAATGCCTTGCATCACTTTTTGCAGGCCATTTTCGTACATGGTGGTCATGCCTTCGGCAATCGCCAGTCGTTGAATAGCGCCCGCTTCTTCATGCGCCATAATGAGTTTACGTAGGGGATCGGTCATTTGCAAAAATTCAATAATAGCCAAACGCCCACGGTAGCCTAGACCACCGCAGGAAGCACAACCTACCGGCTTGTATAATACAATATCACCTTCTGGCAGGTAACGCCGTAACTTCATATCTCTGATTAATTCGGGTGGTGCAGGGAAAGCTGTTTTACAATGCGAGCACAATTTCCTGACTAAGCGTTGCGCTAATATACCATTAACTGTTGAAGTCAATAAATACTCTTCCAGCCCCATATCCAGCAAACGTGTCACACCGCCAGCAGCATCGTTGGTATGTAATGTCGATAATACCAAATGGCCGGTGAGTGCAGATTGCACGGCAATGCGGGCGGTTTCCAGGTCGCGCATTTCACCGATCATGATCACATCAGGGTCTTGCCGCACAATAGAACGCAAAGCCATTGCAAACGTTAAGCCGATTTGCGGTTTGGCCTGGATTTGATTGACACCTTCCATCTGGTATTCGACCGGATCTTCGACTGTAATAATTTTGCGTTCGGACGTATTCAGCTGTTTCAAAGCTGCGTACATACTGGTCGATTTACCGCTACCGGTAGGGCCGGTAATCAGGATAATGCCGTGCGGCAGGGACAACACTTCGACAAACTGCTCCAGTTGCCTTCCACCGAAACCCAGAGCTTTAAAATCCAGGACAGTGTTTTCTTTGTCCAATAACCGGATAACCACGCTTTCACCGTACATGGTCGGGATGGTTGAAACCCGCAAATCCAATTCTTTGCCCAACATTTGTACTTTAATACGGCCATCTTGTGGCAAGCGGCGTTCGGCAATATTCAGTTTTGCCATAATCTTGATACGTGAAATGACTGCTGCTGTTGATTTAACAGAGGGTGCATCAATTTCCTTGAGCACGCCATCAACCCGCAAACGCACTTTTAACGATTGCTCAAACGGTTCGATGTGAATATCAGAGGCTTTGGTTTCAATGGCGCGTTGCATGATCAGGTTAACCATTTTAATGACCGGCGCTTCACTGGCCAAATCTTTCAAATGTTCCAGATCTTCTTCATCGATGTCATCAATGCCCAGATCGTCGATGGCTTTATCCATTTTTGAGCGGCCTTCGCCATACTGTACTTCCAGTGCGGCATCAATTTCTGATAACAAACCCACCTTGGCAATAATATTTTTGCCGGTCGCCAGTTTTAAGGCATCAATGACAAACTGATCTTCAGGATCCATCATGGTGACGGTAATGTTGTCATCATTGCTGGCCAAGCCAATGACATGATACTGTCTTAAAAAGCGCAGGGAGACGTTCTCAGGCAGTTGTGTTTCCAAAGGGTATTGGTCGGGTGCGATTTTTTCAAACTGGCCTGATTCTACAAAGGCATCGGCAACATCCAGTTCAGAACACAGTCCTAATTTGACCAGCAACTGCGGTAGGCTTTCTGATACCGCTGTTTTTTTGACACGCTCTACTTTTTTTAATTCTGATGCAGACAGCTTGTCTTTTTTTTGCAGGGTAGTTAACAGTAAATCATAAGCCATGACAGGTTCCGCTGTGAAAAAGTAATTTTTGCATAGAGTGTACAAGAACAAGTGATAAACCACGATACCTGTTTGTAAACTTTTAATGCTACGTTGATATGCCTGGAAAAATATCGTCACACAACGTCTTTATAGCCGTTATACAAACTGATTTTACTGTGTATGGTCTGTTGTATACGAAGAATTTTAGATTTTATTTGATGATGCAGGGTGTTACGTGAAAATACAAGGGGTGCTGATTTAATTTGATGTTATCATTTAAGATATTGATTTTATTGTTATTTATTTTGATTGGTTGTTTTGAAGTTTTATGCAAATCAACGGCTTTCAAAACATAACTATTTGAATAAATAATAAATTATTTTTTGATAAAATTTATCAAATTTTTTGTTAATTATAGTTTTTTTGCAAAAACGGGATGTTTTTAGCCAAAAAATAGTGAAAAAGTGGGCTTTTTAAGCAAAAATTTGAAAATTGGATGCTTGTATATTTAAGATGTATAAATTCCACTAAATTTCTTTTGCAACAAAACTTCAACCAATTGATTTTTATATTAATTTAAAACTCGTAGGTTAACAAGCCAAGAAAATAAAGCATATTAACATCAAATTAAATCAGCACCTAATACAAGGCTTGAATCCCGTATATTGCGTTGACCAAAAATGACACGGAGAGAGTACTTGCAACAGCCCATCCATTACACAAGTACTTACTTCGTCCATTCATGTTAGCAAACCATCAGCACATCTTACCAGTACGTTAGGTTCATAATGGTTTGCTAGATGACTTACTTATAAAAAGCTTATTGTAACAAAATATCGGCTTTATTTTTTTCAACTGTTTTAGGGCCAATGCCGGAAACATTGGTTAAATCTTCCGCAGCTTTAAACGGACCTTTTTCAGTTCTATATTTGATGATAGCGTCGGCTTTTTTCTGACCTATACCACTTAAAGAGTCGGATATGGTTTTTGCATCCGCAGTATTGATATTAACGGGGGCAGCAAAAACATTGCAAGCACACAAAGACAGTAAAACCAGTAATTTTTTCATCATGTATTTCCATTGGAAGTTAAATTTAGGGTGAATGCTCCAACCTGATTAGCCTACAGTCTGTGAAACCTTCAAAAAAAGTGTAGTGTCTGACTGACAAAAATACAAATCGAAGACTCTAAAAAAACTAATTTGAGATACTAGTCAAAATAAATAGCCCCAATTTTACGCCCCTCATGTAAGATTAAGCGAACAATGAGTATACAGTGATTTTAATTCGGTTTAGTTACTAGTAAAAACGTAATTATTCAGTCCCCCTCTTTGAAAAAGAGGGGTTAGGGGAGATTTTTTAAATAAAT
>NZ_FUKJ01000092.1 GCF_900163745.1 Crenothrix polyspora | reverse complement strand
CGGCAACATGACGTTTTCCAGTGCGGTTAGCCCAGGCAATAATTGAAAGGACTGGAAAACAAAGCCAATCAGTGCATTACGAATGGCGGCCCTGCCGTCTTCATTCATGGTGGTTAATTCATTGCCATTCAGACTGATCTTTCCTGTGCTGGGTGTATCCAGGCCTGCGAGCAAACTGATCAAGGTGGACTTTCCAGAACCCGATTCGCCAACGATGGCGATGCTTTCGCCGGATTTTATCAACACATTAATCGACAGCAAGATGTGTAACGTGCCCTCGGAAGTTGGCACCGATTTACCCAGGTTTTCTGCCACGATAATATGTTCCAATGCGCNNTTGTAAGTATTCACTTCCCCCTTTGAAAAAGGGGGATCGAGGGGGATTTATTTAAAAAATCTCCCCTAACCCCTCTTTTTCAAAGAGGGGGACTGAATGATTACGTTTATTTATTGACGACTGGGACAATTTGGCCAAGTCTAACATTGACTTTTGAGGGGATAGTACAGCGCCCGTTGTATTTTTGAAGTAAGACAGGACGGGGTTACTTTGGTTCAGGAAAAACGGCTTGCAGAAAGTGACGCGGTACTGTCGTCGTCAATCAAAGTATCGGTAGGTTATGGGAATTATTTGTAACTTAAGCAAACTTCATATTGATGCCTTTCGTGGATCGCATCTCCCCATAGGACGTGCATCAGATCAGTTACTCAAAACTTTTCGGCCACAGCTTGGCGACGTGATGAATACAGATAATTTCCACTTGTTCGCTACGTACCCCGATACACAACAATATAGTTTTTGTGTACGACCAATTCTCGTGTTCCCATGACGCGACCAGGGCGACCCATATCAGGAAAGTCAGCGAGTCCATTTGCCTTGGCCCGAATTTCCTGTACAAAGGTTTTTGCCCTGATTGATTTATCTTGTGCGATGTAATCGGCAATTAAACCCAGATTTTTAAGTGCTGTTTTTGTCCATTTAACAATCATATTGAGCAAAAAAAGTGCTTACTTCTTCCGCACTGGCAAACTCACAACGATCTGCCTCTACAAGACCGTTTTTTATATCTTGAATTTGCCACATTTCTACTTCGATATATCCCCGTAGGGCTTCTACAGTCAAAAAACTTTTTGTGCGTCCAGTGGCCTTGGTGAGTGCTTCGAGTTGCCCAGCAAGTTCCAAAGGCAACCGGACATTAAGTATCTTTTCGGTTTGCATGGCGTTTGGTGATAGGGTAGTGGTATTACGGGAACAGTATTAAGTAATACAAAAATCATGTCAACAGAAGAAATGGCTATTCAAATAATCATTTCCATGATGCAACCCAGCATTGACATTTATTTTTTCCAAAACTCTGGAATAAATAAAATAACGATAGAAAATATTTGTACGCGGCCTAACAGCATCGAAAAAGTGCAAACATTCGTCTGGAAGTCGGTCAAGATGGCGTAATTGGTCGCAGGACCAACTAGATTAAGGCCAGGCCCTGCGTTATTAATAGTGGCGATAACAGCGGAGAAAGCCGTCATAAAATCCAAATCACTTAACAGCAGGGTGAATACCAGGGCAACAACGCAGATAAAATACAGAAAAATGAATCCCATCACCGAGGATATAATGTCTTTGCTAACAACAGAACCCCCTATTTTCATAGGTCTAATCGCATTAGGATGAATAGCTTTAAACATCTCCAGACGCGCCTGCTTCATTAAAATGATGGTACGAATCATGCGAATACCGCCCCCCGTAGAACCTGTAGAGACAGCAATACTGCTTAAAAACAGCATCCACATCGGCACAAAAATAGGCCATTGATTAAAATCTTGCGTCATAAAACCGGAGGTAGTGGCAACGGTGACCAGATTAAACGTAGCATGGCGTAATGCAGTAGGGAAATCTGGATAAGTGCCATAATGCCACAATACAAAGGCACAAAAAACACAACTGCTAAGTACCGTAAATAACATGCCGCGCATTTCCATATCATTGGAGTAGGGCTTAAATGAGCGTTTTTTGAGCGCTAGGAAATGCGTGGCAAAATTCATCGCTGCCAGCAATTGGAAGACTGTTAATACTATTTCTATAGGCAGAGAATTAAAAAAACCAATACTATTGTCGTGCGTGGAAAACCCACCTAAACTCATCGCAGCAAAGGAGTGACAAATCGCATCAAACCAACCCATCCCCGCTAAATGTAAAGAAATAACGCAAACAAAGGTAATGACTACGTAAGCCAGCCACAAGGCTTTTGCAGTCTGCGCTATACGGGGAGGCAAATCAGATTCTTTCACAGATCCAGGCGATTCCGATTTCAACAATTGCATACCACCAATGCCTAAAATAGGCAAAATGGCTACCGCAAAAACAATGATGCCTATGCCACCAAACCAGGTTAACTCATGTCGCCACAGGTTAATCGACATGGGTAATTGATCCAGGCCGCTGAGTACGGTCGCGCCTGTCGTCGTCAGGCCGGAAATAACCTCGAAATAGGCATCATAAAAGCTCAAGTTAGGCAAATACAATAACAAAGGCAACGTACAAAATACCGAAGCCATTGACCAGCACATCGTTACCAATAAAAATCCAGCTTGCCGTGATACTTTTTTGGGTGAATGTCGGGTTAGAACGAACATTAAAATACCCGTCAAAAAAGTAATCAACGTGCCATCTAAAAACGCCTGGGTAGCACCATCGTCGAAAATCATTGAAGTCAGGAAACAAGTGGACATTAAACCACTGAAGACCATAACAACTACGCTGAAGATGTGTATAACAGTAAAAACTACATTCATGGGAGTATGTCAGTATCAAAAAGCTGAAAGGCGAGAATACTGAACATCTCGAATTTTTTGCCTTGCGCCTTTGTTGTCGCTATGTGAGAGGTTGAAAGAGTTTTTCGATATTGTTGATCAGTTTTTTTTCCATCGCAAACATCACCACATGATCGCCTTCTTCGAATATGACATCGTGATGTATCGGAATAACTTGCTGGTTGCGAATTAACGCACCCAGTACAATACCAGCTGGAAATCTAATGGCATCGACCCGTTGCCCTACCACAGAATCCGAACCTTTATTTTGGTGGGCAATGGCTTCAATGGCCTCAGCCGTGCCGCCGCATAATGAACTGACCTGTGCCACATCGCCCCTACGGACGTGTTTTAGGATACTGCCCAGGGTTTCTTGGTTGGGCATCACTGCGACATCAATCCCGGTGCCGGGCAGCAATTTAGCGTAGGACATGTGGTTAAGCAGGCAAATTGTTTTACGTGCGCCTAAACTTTTTGCCAAGGATGCAGAAATAATATTGACGCCATCGTTATCGGTAACGGCACAAAACAAATCCGTGCTGTCAATGGACTCATCCAGCAACAAGGCTTCTTCCGAACAATCGCCTTTTAAGATAATGGTTTTTTCGAGTTCACTGGCAATTTTTTTCGCCCGCCTAAAGTCTTTCTCGATAATCTTGACATGGTGGTCGTCCTGTAACGCCAAGCCCAAACGTTTACCAATATGTCCGCCACCAGCAATGATAATGCGTTTTATCGGCGCTTCTAACTGGTGCAGTTCTTTTAACACGCGGCGAACTTTTTCACGCGGTGCGACAATAAACACCTCATCGCCGGTTTCAATGATGGCTCCGCCCGCCACCGGCAATGGTTTGCCTTGCCGAAAAATAGCCACAACACGAATTTTTCCGCTCGCCAAACGTTCTTTAAGGTCTTTAATTTTTTTGCCGGTCAAAAAGCCATCGACAACAACTTTTACGGAAAATAAACGCACCAAGCCACCGGCAAAATCGGAAATGTGCAAAACGCCGGGGAATTCGATAAGGTTGTAAATGGAATTTTTGACAATCTGTTCCGGACTGATGACATGGTCAATTGGAATGCCATTGGGGCCGAACAAATGGGGGTGTTTTAAAAAATCGATTGCACGCACACGGGCAATGGTTTTGGGGCGGCTGTACAGGGTATTAATCACCATGCACGCCAGCATATTGGTTTCATCGCTATCCGTTACCGCGATAACCATATCGGCATTTTCTACCCCAGCCTGCTCTAGCACACAAGGATGTGCGGCGTTACCGCATACGGTGGCAATATCAAAGCGTTCTTTTAAGGCTTCAAGCAGTTGCGGCTTGAAATCAACGACAACAATATCATTTTCTTCTCGTGCCAACGCTTCAGCAACCGACGAACCCGTCACGCCAGCGCCAAGTATAAGTACCTTCATTTATAACCTGCAAAAATTAACTCATTCATCAAGTTTAGCCTGCCGTGTTACACACCAGCTCTTGAGTTGGTGCATTTTAGCTTAATTAATGATGAGGGGACACAGGTTAATTTAATAAGTGCTGTGTTTTGCGCCTGCTCCTTAAATAAGCATGGGTATCTACACCGCTTTTAAAAATGGATTTTATCGTGCCAACCTAAGTCGAGAATTGCTGTTGCAGAATGGTGTCGGTAAGTTGGATCAGGAATTTAGAGTATAACTTTTGATACACCGCTCAGACAAAACTAATTCCTGAGCGGTGTGCGCCACAACACAGATCTAACATACAGCGTAAATAAGACTAACAGTTGTCGCATTTACTTCTTTCTTAATGCCTTTGTAGTCCCCCCGAATGTAAAGCTTAAATTCGCAAAACCTATCTCGCGCTTCTCTAAATAGAGTTGTACGCCATCAACCTCAGGATCAAACTTTGTCGCAGAAGTTTTAGGTTTTACGGCGACTTTAACAGCAAAGTTTTTACCGGCAGGCACATTCAACGACAATCCGCCGTGGGTCAAAACCGAAGCTAAACAAGCCGCATCGGTCGTTTTAACCGTACAAACCGCCGCATTATAATTCCCCCCCCGACTTACCTTGGCACTATCCTGTATTGTCGTAGTACCGTCATTGTGAAAAGTGGCGGTAAATACTTTACCGGCTACTGGTACATCTAGGATGCCGCTGCTAGGCAGCGTACTCAGCAAGGTTACTTTGGGTAATTTGGGCACTACACTGTTGAAATCAACATTGTTGGCAATATCGAGTTGTCCGGCATTCGGAAAAACATTCGAGTTGGCGCAGCCAACATCAATTGCTGAAGCATTGAGCAGAAGGATTCCGCTACCACTGGCAAACCGATCACCAAAGGTACGCATAGCGACCAAAATATTTTTGCTTTGACCCGCAGCCAGGTTAAAAGGCACATTCACTTCATCGGTCACTTTTTGGCTAACGGGGTTATAGCCCGTCCAGGCGGTTTGTAATGTGCCAACACTATGGGTTACGTAACATCCGAGCGCAGGAAATTTGCTGGTATTTTTTACGGTGACCGGTATTTTAATGACTTGGCCAGGGGCATTGCTGAGAAATTGGGCTTTTGCAGTCAATGTCAACTTGGCGGCTACTCCAGGGTTAGCGGGGACAGGTAGCACCATTGGGGTTACAGTCCTTGCCAGCAGCGTTGTTCCACTATAACCGGAAAAGCTGAGTTCACCGGATACCGTACGTACCGTGGTGATGTCAAAGCTATTGTTCTTGGTAAATGTTTTTACGGCAGCAGCGCCTGGTGCAAGGGTAAAATCTTCTGGCAAGGTTATACCAGTGCCCAGGCTGGTTGAAGCCTTAACCCGTAAAGTTTTCGACGTACTATTGTGGACAATATAAGTCTCTGATTCGAAAAATTTGCGTATCGCATTGTATTTGAAGGCTCGTAACGGCTGCATGGACAATCCGCCTTGAGGCGGGAACATAAAGCCAGTGAGTGACGTTTCAAATCCAGTGAATTTTTTGTAGCCTACCTGGATAGCGTACCGCTCACCTTTAACCGCGTCGAATTGTACCTGGCTGGCCACATTAGAATTTCCAGGAATTTTTTTGTCATCATTGGAGACAATGAGTTTCAAACGCTTAAAACCGGTAACGCCAGCTGATTTATCGAAACGATAAACGACGAGCACGGTGTCAAGTTCGCTACCAAAGCCTGCGAAATTGTAGGTGTTCAACACCACCCGCTCATTGCGGGTTGGCACATAAAGCCGCCACAGCGTGTGCGCCATACCTTTAGGCAAAGGCTCACCGACATCGGTTCTGAATGAGTTGGTATCTTGAGAATAAACATCATGACAAATGTTTTTGGGAATTGGCGTTGAAAACGTTTTAGGAGTCGCGGTTTTTATGATGCCTGCACCACTGACTAATTCATCTAAAAACCCACAAGCCCCCCGCCAACTATGGACTGCATTTTGTGAACTTAGGTCGAGTGGGATTTTATCTTCAAGCACCGTCCCTGAAGCCAATGTGCTAATACCCATCAGGGTTAGCCAGCAAACCACCATTGGAAAATTCTTCCGAAACGGTTTGGGTTTAAAAGTCCGCATTGTGGAATCGATAGGGGCAAGATTCTTTTTCATGGTAATTCTCCTATGTCGTTGCTCAGGGAATATGAATGTCGGCGACAAGTTTTAGGACACTGTCACTATATCAAGCAGAAAACATGCCAATATTCAACTAATTGAATTAATGAATAATATAAGCATGGTAAGCTTGGTGATGTAAAAAATACCAACGTTTGCAAGTGGGCCTTACGTACAGTCAGTTGCTTAGGATAAGCAGTTTCGTTTTGAATCATAGAGTAAGGCTCATGATGTACTTCTAACATGATAAAATCAATCATGATTACATCTTCACCAACCTTAACACCTCGCAAAATCCTGACCGTTTCGCAGCTTAACCGCGAGACGAGTGTCTTGCTGGCAACGCATTTTTTTTCGGTTTGGGTGGAAGGTGAAATATCCAATCTCAGTACGCCCTCATCGGGACATGTGTATTTCTCCCTGAAAGATGCCCAGGCGCAAATTCGCTGTGCCCTGTTTATCATGCAGCGGCGCAAGATAGCGTTCAAACTGGAAAACGGCCAGCACGTTGTCGTTAAAGGTCAGGTGAGTTTGTACGAGCCGCGCGGCGATTACCAGCTCATCATCGACCACGTAGAACCCGCCGGAGAAGGGGATTTACGACGCGCCTTCGAGATGCTCAAGCTGAAATTATCGCAACAGGGCTTGTTCGATACTGTCCACAAACAAAGCCTGCCGGTTTTACCGCAAACTATCGGTGTGATTACCTCGCCGACCGGTGCGGCTATCCGCGATATTCTGACCATATTGCGCCGACGCTTTCCTGCCGTATCGGTGATTATTTATCCGGTTGCCGTACAAGGCATACGCGCAAAATATGAAATTGTTGCCGCTATTGCTACCGCCAATCAGCAGCGTCTATGCGA
>NZ_FUKJ01000105.1 GCF_900163745.1 Crenothrix polyspora | reverse complement strand
CCTGTTTTTATCAATGCATTATATTTTCTTTTGTCTGTCGAATTCATATCCATAATATTCAAAGATACCGTAAACCAAACGTAATCATTCAGTCCCCCTCTTTGAAAAAGAGGGGTTAGGGGAGATTTTTTAAATAAATCCCCCTCATATCCCCCTTTTTCAAAGGGGGATATGAATACATACAACCAAACTCAACTATGATTTTCAACTGTATAAAACTAACTGAATACATCAGACTTTTTAAATTAAAAAAAATTCACTATGTTGTGATTTTTGCTTGGTTTTGAGGTGTTTTTATGTGGAACAATGTTGTATTATCCCATTTTATGACGACTATAGCGGAATATATACCACAAGCACTATTCAGCGCAGGTATTTATTAAAGGAGAATATTGGGTTTTTTTAACGGCGATAAGACCGCTTTTATGATGTAAAAAATTCCAAATACTGATGAATCTATACCCAATCGGGTTATGCTGGCATAAGACAGTAAAATCGATTCCACAGATATGACTACAACTACCGTAAATGCGGCACCGACCAGTCCGAACTGGCCAATTAAGACATAATTGAGAATAAGCATCACTAGTGTCGATAAAATAGAGACAAACAAACAGTAAGCATGATGGCCGGTTAGGCTCAGTATTTGTGCAAGAGGCCCCACGGCGGCTCGAATAACCTGGGCGAGGGAGAGCAGTTTTAACGCATCATAGCCCTGGATGAATTCTTCACCAAAGTACGCCAGGATATCTTTACCAAACACTGAAAAAATAACCAGCCCGCACACCGAGGCCCAAAATTTTAACTGGGTTGTTAACGCAATGAGTCGTTGTAAGTTAACCCTATCTTTAGCAGCATAGAGCCGAGAGAAGCGTGGTAACAAAATGGCATCTATAGATTGCATCCCAAAGGCAATTAATACCGCTATTCTAAAGCTGGCATTAAAAAGTGCCAATTGATCGGGATTTAAAAAAAAGCCGACGGTAACAATATTGATATCCAGGAAAAAATTGCTAAATAACGCAACAAATAATAAAGGAAATCCAGTACGTAACCATGTTTGTACTTGATAGCGAGGCTCTACATCACCAAAACGACTCGCTAACCGCTGCTTCATGTACAGGGCTGATGTCAGCCAGACAAAGCCCATCACTAAAAGATGCAATAGCATCACTTCGGCAGCATCAAGATGCTCGCCTAGATTTTGGGCGAGAATAATAATGCTAATGAGCAATAACGGTCGGGTTACATTACTAGGCACAAATGCTGCCGCAAACCAGTTTAAACATTGTGCGATGGTGCTTTGCCAATTGAGTAAGCACATTGCAGGCACAGCTACCATAGCCAATGTTAGCGCCTTAATGTACAGCGGGGAGAGGATGCCATTGGTTTGATGAACAAAAACCTCACCTGCAATCGCTACGCATAATCCCGAAAATAAGACAATTTGCATGCCAATTCGGGCAATTCCAACTATTGAGCCATGTTCTCCAAGCGCAAGGCCTTGGCCAATAAATTTCATGGCGGAAGATGATAAGCCTAGTCCGGCTATAATGGCCAGCAGATTGCATAACGAAAACGCATACACATAAATACCGACTTCGGTAGCCCCCATCCAGCGTGCCAGTAAAATCTGGGTACCAAAAACGGCAGCTGCGCCGATAACTCGATTGACGAAGACAAAAATAGCTCCACCAAATAATTGCAAAAAGTCTTTGTGATTCACGAGATAGTTTCTGTCTGTAAGGAGCCTGTTAATTACCAGCAGGGCCGAATTTTGATATGTAAATGGTACGGGCTTTAATTTTATAGGAGTTACGCATTGACAAATTTTTTATGTTTAAAATCAATGCGCTAGTTCATGAATAATGCTAATTGTATTAGCTATAACTTATTGATTTAATGATGGTTATTTCTGTCAATACGTAACTTCACATACGGGATTGTTAGTCATCTGATTAATCCAATTAACAAATTTTTTAAATCAAATTTAAGAGAAAGATAAATCTTGCCTTCTTTACAAATGACAAACCATTTTCCTGCTCCCCTATAAACTTCGCCTATTTTATAACCTGAAATATCACAGCGTTCGTAGTCTTCAACTATCCAACTCTGGCATTTATAAAAACCTTTTGGTTGGTGTAATTCATTTAACCAATGCTCTGTTCCCCGCAATACATGCCATACGTGTTCAATTGGCCAGTTTTCCCAATTGATTAATTGGTTATATTCTCCTGGTTTTAAATTACGTGCGCGTAGTGTGGGCGACTCTTTGGATTGCGTTACTCTGGGGGCATTTCCTTCTTGAATGGCATTAAGGGCTTTCAAAATCAAATTTACACCTGTTCTTCCAATTAACTTATCCAGCTTATCTGGCAATTTTTTTCCTAAAAGAATAGGTGTTCGTTCTTGAAAAATAATATCCCCAGTGTCTTCCCCCGAATCAATATAATGCACCGTAACCCCAGGATTAATTTCCATGTTGTAATATTGCCAAATATCAGGGGCTGGTCCTCGATATTCTGGTAAATAGGATGGGTGTATATTAATTGTGCCAAACTTTGGGATATTAAAAATATTCTCTTTTAATAATTGAGACATGCTAAATACCACTATAACATCTGGATTTTGGGCTCGTATCCAGTCCTCCAATCCTTCATCATGGCTACCCGTCATAAAACGGTAGGGTAATTTTTTCTGTTTACACAGCTGTTTCAGAGTTTGCAAACATGGCCTAACCACGGACAATACACTACGAATCAAACCATACCCGTGATGGAGCCGACGTCTCTGTTGATAGTTTCGTGGTGCCGATTCCAACACAGCAACCACTTGATGATTTGAGCTGAGCAAAGGGCACACAATTCTGGAGACACCTTGGGTAATAATCATAATACGCAACCCTTTTTTTTGATTTTGATGCCTAGAATGGTGTTGGCGCACAAATCAACCTTTTTGATTTTTTTCTAAATTCACTGTTTTTATAAAACCGATAGGTGTTGAGAGAAAGTGTCGAAGGAAGCCATGTAATTTCTGTTCGTGGTCATGATATGCAATTCGCTTAAGCGTTGCAAGGTTGTTGTAAGCTTTTTTGGCGAATAATTTCTTTGTCAGTCTAGTATTACAAAGCTATTTGTGAAATTTTTGTAAAGTAATGTGACAGTGTGGTTGATAGGGCTTAATTCTAGCTTAAATATGAATTAAGAGCTAAATTAGAAACTGAACAATCAACGAGTTATGCTACAGATAATCTGGTTTTTTGATTTTGGTTATTTATAATCGATTGATTACTATCATGTTGACATTTTTAGCTCTTAATTCACATTTAAGGAATATGTTTTACTTTGATACCTCAACGTAATCCTTAAGCTAACCGTACAGTGGAAAATATTTATGCGTTTTACAACAATCAATTCGAAAAAATACACTGGTATTGAACGACTTTTAAAACTGACAGTATTTCTAACAGTTTGCATAGGCGGTTCGATTGCGCAGGCCGCAAAAGTGCCGGCAGGCCAAGTTAGATTTTTTAATAATGCAAATACTGATTTCAACGCCTACGTTAACAACCCGAATGCGGCTCAGAAAAAATGGATGCGTGACCATTATTCTCGGATGCTAAGTTATTCACCTAGCTTTGATAAAAAAAATTCTTGGTATAAAGGGGGGTTGGCTTATGTTAACAGCTATGCGATCTACGAGAACGATTCTGTGGCAAGGTCGCATCCAGAATGGATTATGCGTGATGTGCGTGGCCATAAACTTTATATTCCTTGGGATTGTGGAGGTGGGCGCTGTTCACAGTTTGCCGGTGATTTCAGTAATCCAAAATTCCGGAGCTACATGATTCAAAAAATGCAAGCCACCGTGAAGAAAGGCTATCGCGGCTTATGGCTGGATGATGTTAATTTGACCTGGCGTGTCGGCAACAACAATGATGTCAATGTCCATATTACGCCTATTGACAGCAATACGCGCAAAGCAATGACGTTGAACGACTGGCGGCGTTATTTCACCCAGTATCTGGAAGAAGTTCGAGCTGCCTTGCCAAAGACTGTTGAGATTTCTCATAATGCCATTTGGTACGCTGATAGTATGCGGACAGAAAATCCCTATATTACCCGGCAGATTAAGGCGGCAAATTATATTAATCTTGAGCGGGGAGCCAGCGATGGCGGCTTGGTGAGAGGCACTGGGCAATGGGGCTATGAAACATTTTTAAAATATATTGATTATGTGCATAAGCACGGGGCAGGGGTGATTTTGATGGATGAAGGCTATACCACCACGCAGCGTGAATATGGCCTGGCAACCTGGTTTTTAATCAGCCAGGGCAATGACCTTTTCAGTAGCGACCAATCCAACTGGGCTGCGCCTAATAGTTGGTGGAAAGGCTATAGCCTGAATTTGGGCAAGGCCTTAAATGATCGTTATACATGGAATAATCTGCTTCGCCGTGATTTTGCCTGTGGTAGTGTGATTTTAAATCAACCCGATACGGCAACGCGATCGGTCAGTGTCGGTAATAGCTATAAAAATGTGGATGGTCAGCCGGTAGCGTCGGTAAATTTACAGGCAAAGACAGCGGCTATTTTAAAGACAACGTGCAATGCGGCCAGAACAGTGCCTAGCCATAAATTTATCCGATAAACGCAGGGTCTGTCAGGTGTAGGCGGCTTAGAATCAGTGTTTGGACTTTTCGATACAATGTGGCGCATGATATTCGTGGTTTTTTAGCAAAAATTCTGTATATTTAGCAGGCGTTAAAGCTTGCCCGTGTCGGGCTAAACCTATGAACTCTGTTAATACCATGTTGCCACATAATACTGTTGAACTACTTCCTGAGCGTTTGACCTTACGGGTTTGCTTTGTCTGGCTGTTGTTTGCGATAAGTTCGCTGGTTTTTATTGAACCGGCTCCTTACGATGGTGTATTGCTCGCTTTGGGCTTTTTTTGTTTTATGTTCGGCTTGCGGGTGTCGCCACATTTAAGTACGCCACTGTTTTTTTTAAGCGGCTATATTTTGGCTAACCTTCTTGCCACTATGTTTGCCCCCGATCCCATTCAGTGCCTTAAGCACATGGTGGTCACATTTTTTCTGATATTTAGCTGGCTTTTTTACGCAAGTATTATTCATGATAATCCGGTACGCATGTACAAGATTATCTGGAATGGCTATATTTTTGCCGCTGTTTTAGCGGTATTTTTGGGATTTATAGGTTTTTTGAGGATAACGCCTTATTACGACCAGTTTTTGTTTTTTGATAGGGTGAAAGGGCCGTTTAAAGATCCGAATGTATTTGGGCCTTTTTTGATACCAGTAGCCGTGTATTTAATTTTGCAATTGGAAAGTGCCAAGGGAACGCTGGATTTTTTCATGCGCATGGGGCTATTGTTGTTTGTTGTGGCTGGGGTTTTGTTGAGTTTTTCCAGGGGCGCATGGTTTAACCTGGTGCTGGCATCGGGTGTTTATACCGTTTTGCGCCTGGTTACCGCAAAGTCTAGTGCTGATACCGCTGGGTTGATGAAGATTATTGGCCTAGTTGTGGTGGCAATTTTAGTGATTGCCGTTTGGGCGGTGACCACTATCGACGATATCGGCCAGGTATTTTCGCACCGCGCACAATTAGTGCAAGACTATGATAAAGGTTCCGATGGCCGCTTTGATGCCATACTGATTGCCATCAAAGAATCCATTATTCACCCTTTAGGCATAGGCCCTGGCCAAGCCTCTGAGGTGCTGGCACTTGATCCGCATAATCTGTTTGTACATATTATGGTGGAAACAGGATGGCTTGGCGCTATTGCTTTTTCTGGCTTTATTATTGTTACGCTGAAAGAAGCTTATAGCGTATGTATGCAGCCATCACAAATACAAAATATTTGTATTGTCCTGTTTGCTTGTTTGGTAGGCACGCTGCTGGAAAGCATGATTATACACAGCACACACTGGCGGCATTTGTATGTTGTATTTGGATTGCTGTGGGGGGCGATTTCCGCGAAAAGAAGTAATTTGGTTTAGATTTGGTGCGTTTCGCGTTGCGCTGCCCACATCACTCGCTTAGAAGCTTGGTTATTTGTAAATGTCTTTGCGATGGCTGATTTTGATGACCTGCACTATCAACCGTTGGTCGAATAGTGAGTAAACTACACGATAATTGTTTACTCGAATTCGGTAAGTATGGTCTGCGCCTTTCAATTTCTTACACCCATCCGGTCTTGGATTGTTGGCTAATGTTTTAATCTGGTGTATTACTTTATCGGCTACTTGATGAGGTAGGTGCGCCAATTCTTTTTTAGCACTTTGCTTAATTTCAATCAAGTACGTCATAGCCGATTTCTTTTAACGCGGCATCAAAAGAGGTGGTTGTTTCATCTTTGCGTTCAGCAACCGCCGCCAAATCTTCTAAATCTTCAAGCAGCTCAAGGTATTCATCCATCGGTAAAATAACCGATATTTTATGACCGGCTGCATCTGTAATGTATTGCGGTTTGTTCATGACTTACCTGGATTTTTTGTGTCTTTTGTGTTTTCCATAGACTTTTTTAACACCTACTGAGTAGTTACAGTTAACTAAAATAGGGGCGAGTACTCAGATAATGCGTAAAGCCCTGCAACTGCACCAACAGTTGATGCGTGGGATGCAGCGTACGTAACAGGGTAAGCGTTTGTTGTGCCTCCTTGTATTTATACTGCGCCAGCAATGCCAATACTTTCGAACAAGACTGGCGAACCATGAAATCGCGAAATATCACAGCAGCAGGCGTTTTTTTATAGCTGATGGCTTTGCTTAATACCATTATTGCAAGCTTTGATTCCTGTGCGAACCAAAGCTGCATAGCCTGTTCCAGTAAATGTTGCGCCCGTTGTTCGCTGCTGACCACGTCCGTCAAATTGGCCTGACAGCGAGGACAAGTCAACGCACCGCTTAAGCGGGCATTGCAGCAGGAACAACGCTCCATCAAGACTCCAGGTAGTAGAGAATGTCGGTTAGTTTGGCAACGGCGGCTTGCATACGATCATTCGCCGTTTCTTCAATAGCGCTGTGAATGTCTTCGATTAAATCAACCATATCTTCTTTGTCTTCAGTGGATATTTTTTCGAACATGGCTTCCGCTTTGGCGATTAACCGACGGGCTTCGGCAATTTCGGGGCTAGCAGATGCTTCTTCACTGTGTGCGAGCATCTGGCCGAAGAGCTGGCCGACACGCTGTTGTGCAGTGCTTAAGTCGTCGTGTTCAAAACGCGCCATCGCATTTTTAATGGTGATGGATTTTTGCAGTCCG
>NZ_FUKJ01000279.1 GCF_900163745.1 Crenothrix polyspora | reverse complement strand
TACCTACCCGTGTTGAATAGGCTTTGGTAATCCCTAGTACATAATCCAAATCCAGAGGCCCTATGCCGCTACCGGTAGCCGCACCACCTGCTGTGGTACTGGATGAGGTGACATAAGGAAAAGTACCATGATCGATGTCCAGCAACGCACCCTGCGCGCCTTCAAACAACAAGTTGTCGCCGTTACTTTGATGGCGATACAGTACTTCACTGACATCGGTGAGCATGGGTTTAATGTGCTCACCTAATTGCAGGGTATCCTGCAAAGTCTTGTCATAATCAACAGGGTCTGTATGGTAATAATTCACCAACATAAAATTATGGTAGTCGAGCAATTCTTTCAGTTTTTCGGCAAAACTTTCTGCATTAAGTAAATCACCCGCACGCAAGCCTCTGCGCCCTGCTTTATCTTCGTAAGCAGGCCCTATACCGCGACCGGTAGTACCAATGGCTTTGCTGCCTCGTGCTTTTTCACGCGCCTGATCAATAGCCACATGCACAGGCAATATCAAGGTACAGGCTTCACTGATTAATAGCCGATCCCTAACGGAAATACCGGCTTGTTCCAGAATGCCAATTTCTTCCATTAAGGCAGCGGGGGATAAGACCACGCCATTACCTATCATACAGGTGACATTATCCCGCAGTATGCCGGATGGAATAAGGTGCAAAACGGTTTTCTTGCCCTGAATAACCAAAGTATGCCCCGCATTATGGCCCCCCTGAAAACGCACAACCGCAGCGGCCTGCTCGGTCAACAAATCAACCAGCTTACCTTTACCTTCGTCACCCCATTGGGTACCGATAACGACAACATTTTTTCCCATAATGATTCCTAATTTATGACTGCATGGATGCAGGAGATACTGTAATGCCTGGGGCAATTGCCGACAACTGCATAAATGCAGGTGTTAGTGCAACGCATGGAATAGGGGGCACAACAACTCATTGCGTTGCTGAAGCCAAAGATCTAACGACCCAGTGTTGATTATCTTGCTCTAAAATGGCCGTACAGCCCAATTGCTCAGGGCTTCCGATCTGGCCAGGCAATTGCTGCACGACAGCGTTTTGTTGTGCGCGTAAATCCCTGATTTTTTCGTTTAAAGCCGCATCCTGTAAATAAGGTGCAAAAATCAGTTCGCGTTTCTCAACCTGATAAGATTGCTTGCTGAGTGCCGACAATACTTTTAAATCCGCACTAAACCCTGTTGCAGGCCGAGATCGACCAAAAATAGCGCCGATATTGTCATAGCGGCCGCCGCGAGCAATCTCCCTGCCTACGGTAGGCACAAACGCAGAAAAGACTATACCGGTATGATAATGATAGCCGCGTAGCTCGGATAAATCGAAACTGATCGGCAACCCTGGCAAACGTTGTGCCACAGCCTGCGCGACACTTTCCAAATCCGCTAAAGCGTGCTTTACCGTATCATCGGCTTTTTCCAGCAATAGCCTCGCTTTACCCAGCGTATCTTTACCGCCGTTCAACTCCAGCAATGCCATTAGCATCAACTTGGCATCATCAGCAATAGCGTAAGTGGCCATCAGCTCGTGTAATTCCGGCTTGGCCTTACGTTGCAAAACATCAAACAATTCACTTTCTTGCAGATCGGTTAAACCGGCCTGTTTTGACAGCGCACGGTATATGCCCACATGTCCCAGATCAAGATGAACATTTTGCAGCCCGGTCATCGCCAACATTTCCAGCATTAAACGAATGACTTCCTCATCACTTTCCTTACCGGCATGGCCGTAAAGTTCAGCGCCTATTTGCATAGGGCTACGCGTTTTTTCCAGCGGGTCGCCACGGGTGTGCAGTATGGTGCCCACGTAACACAGGCGTGTGGGCCATTCATGCTTGAGATTATGCACATCAATCTTGGCAACCTGGGGGGTCATATCCGCCCTCACCCCTAGCATTTCGCCGCTTAATTGATCGGTCAGTTTGAAGGTTTGCAATGCCAGATCGTGCCCGGAGCCGGTCAATAAGGAATCCAGAAAGTCTATCAGCGGGGGATCAACCAAGTCATAACCCCAGCAGGAAAACAACGCCAGTAACTTACCCCTTAGACCTTCCAGATGTCTGGCTTCATCCGGCAAAACCTCTTCTATGCCTTCTGGCAAAAGCCAAGAATCTTTTCGTTGCATATTTTGTATGTCCACTCAAACAAAACGCCCCGCAAGCGGAGCGTTTTCATGTTTCGATAAAAGAATGGAACAGTTTACTTTAATTTTGCTGATTTTTAAAATACTTAAAGAAATCAGAATTAGAATCCAGCACCATGACACCCGAATTAGCGAAGGTTTTCTTATAAGCATTCAAGCTGCGGTAAAAACTGAAGAACTCAGGATTAGCACCGTATGCCTGTGCATAGATTTCAGCCGATTTGGCATCGCCTTCACCGCGTAACTTTTCTGCATTTTTAAACGCATTGGCTAACGTAACAACACGCTGCCTGTCGGCATTGGCGCGTATTCTTTCGGCAGCCTCTGCACCTTGCGAGCGAAACTCACGGGCCACACGTTCGCGTTCGGCTTCCATTCTGCGAAACACAGAAGTGCTGACTTCATCGGGCAAATCGATACGCATCACTTGCACATCAACAATGTCCACACCCAAATCAGCAGCCACCATTTTGGAGTTTTTGATCAACAGTTCACGGATAATTTGTCGATCCGTTGACACCAGCTGTTTAATACTGCGCTTGCTGAATTCACCCCGGAACGCATCTTTAATGATTTGATCCAACCGTAAATTAGCCTGATCGACATCACCGGCCACTACCGTATAAAACGTCTTAACATCGCCGATACGCCATTTGACAAAGGAATCCACGATGACGTTTTTCTTTTCCGCAGTCAGAAAACGTTCTGGCCTTGACACCATGGTCTGTATACGGGAATCAAAAGTTTTAACCTGGTTAATCACCGGCCATTTAAAATGCAAACCTCGTTCATAATCGCTTTTTACAATTTCACCCAAACGAAATTTGATGGCTTTTTCGGTTTCGGAAACTGTAAACACACAGGTCATGCCAACAATTAACAAGGCCCCTAAAAATCCTGCCACTATCTTATTTTGAGTCATTAACGTCCCCTCGCATCATTTTCTCTACCCCGTGACGAAGCCGCCCTTTCAACAGCAGCAGCTTCTTCCACAGCTGCTTGTGAATGTGATGTACGCAGGCTACTGTTTGAATCAGAACTCACTATTGGACCCGCCGCAACCGCTTGTTGCTGCTGCTGTTGCTGTTGCTGCATAATCTTATCCAATGGCAAATACATTATATTGTTGCCCGATTTTACATCAATCATCACGTTACTGGTGCTAGACAATACGGCCTCCATAGACTCCAGATACAAGCGCTTTTTGGTGACTTCCGGCGCTTTGGTATACTCACCTAACAACTGGGAAAAACGACTGGTTTCACCTTCTGCCTGGGCAATCACCTGCTGTTTATAACCTTCGGCTTCCTGTTCTTTTCTGGCTGCCGCACCACGCGCTTCTGGCACAACCGCATTGGAATAGGCTTCTGCTTCATTAATCAAGCGTTGTTGATCTTCACGCGCTTTAATGGCATCGGCAAAAGAATTTTGCACCTGCTCAGGTGGTTGGGCATCCTGCAAGTTAACACTGGTGACCTGAAGACCGGATTTGTAGCTGTCCATGACATTCTGAATTTCTTTTTTAATACGGGTCACAATTTCGCTACGGCCTTCTGTCAACACAAAGTCCATCGTGCTGCTGCCAATGACGCTACGCTCGGCACTTTTGGTGACTTGTATCAAGGTCGCTTCAGGATTGGCAACACTGAACAAGAAATCCTTCGCATCCTTAATTTGGTACTGCACACCCAAACGCACATCGACAATGTTTTCATCTTTAGTCAGCATTAAGGCATCGTTAGCCACACTTTGCTCAACACCACGACTGCTAAAACCGACTTCTATAACGCGGTTCTTTTTAACATTGACAATATCAACCCGTTCAAAAGGTGCAGGAATGTGCCAGTTCAAACCAGACTGGGTTGTTGCGATGTAGCGGCCAAAGCGTGTTTCAACGCCATGATTACCTTCATCAACAATATAAAAGCCTGTTAACGCCCAAAGACCAACAGCAACAGCGGCAATATAACCTATGTTTTTCATTATATTAGCAGACGAAAAATGACTTGGCGACGACCCGCCGCCATCACCACTACCACCACCGCCGCCACCAAAAATTTTGCCTAATTTCTCCTGCAACGTGCGTATTGCTTCATCAAGATCAGGAGGACCTTTCTGGTCACCTCGGCCACTCCAAGGGTCTTTCTTATCACCACCAGGCTCATTCCAGGACATATTTATGCTCCATATTGGATTACTCAGTTATTATTTTTGTCATCCCGAAGGACAGTTTGCTCATTTCGCATGGAGATTGAACTCCCCTTTATACTGATATGCTTTTTCATTCTATCGTAAATACGCATATTCTTAGCATTTGGCCAACAAATCGGCCAAAAAACTAATGTACCTCTTCAGTTTCCACCGTTTTTAACAACCCTAAATGCTTGGCATCCATTTCAATAACCAGCTCATTCACGCCCAAGTCGTTAATATGCTCGGCAATTATTTTTGCGCAAGTAAATAATTTGGCTCTGATATCACCCTGATGCGCCTGTAAATAACAGCGTCTTTTGATTTTAGTCGCCGAAAATATCTCGGTTAACGCCTGTAACAGTAAATCAACACCGGCCCCGGTTTCAGCCGACAACCAGACACGCAGGGGATTACCTTCTTCATCGCGGTCGATATGCGGCGCAACATCGTCCATCAAATCAATTTTATTAAACACCTCAATTTGCCGTATGTCATGCGCATCAATCTCTTCCAGCACGTTATTCACTTGCAGCATAATTTCATCACGATCTTCTGCGTGCGCATCGATCACATGCAGCAATAAATCTGCGCCACTGGCTTCTTGTAAGGTTGATTTAAAAGCGGCCACCAACTCATGCGGCAAATGGCGAATAAAACCTACCGTATCCGCCAAAACGATCTCGTTACCACTGGATAATGGACAACTGCGTAGCGTTGGATCTAACGTGGCAAATAACTGGTCGGCGACATAGATATCGGCACCGGTCAGACGATTAAACAAGGTTGATTTGCCGGCATTGGTATAACCGACTAATGATACAGTGGGTATTTCTGCTTTTTTACGCTTACTGCGGCCTTGAGAACGCTGTTTATCAACCTTATCCAAACGCTGTTGAATTTGTTTGATGCGTACCGCCAGTAAGCGCCGGTCAGTTTCCAACTGGGTTTCACCAGGGCCTCGCAAACCAATACCACCTTTTTGGCGCTCCAAATGCGTCCAGCCACGCACTAAACGGGTCGATAAATGTTTGAGTTGCGCCAGTTCAACCTGCAACTTACCTTCGAAAGATTGCGCACGTTGTGCAAAAATGTCCAGAATCAAGCCATTTCTGTCAACAACACGCACACCCAAAAAGGTTTCGAGATTTCTTTCTTGGCTGGGTGAAAGCGCGTGATTAAATAACACCACATTGGCTTCATAGCTTTCGACAATGGCTTTAAGCTCTTCCAGCTTACCTTTGCCGATAAAATGTTTGGAATCAGGTCGCTGCCTTGAGCCTGTCAACACATAAACCGTCTCTGTACCTGCTGACTTGGCCAGTTCCTTCAATTCGGAAAGCTCTTCCTGATTGGAGCGAAAGGTAATATGCACCAGAACAGCCCGTTCTCCGGCTTCTTTGCGTTCATTTTCAAGCATAATTCACGCGCTCAAGCACTCGAAAATCAAACCGGACTTTTTTCTGCGTTATGTGAAGGTTTAACAAGATTATTCTTCGCCAGTTTCGTCATCACGCGTTAACCTAACCGATTTACTAGGTACTATCGTGGATATGGCATGTTTGTAAACCATCTGGCTGACGGTATTTTTCAGCATGATGACATACTGATCGAACGAGTCGACCTTGCCTTGCAATTTAATCCCATTGACGAGAAATATAGACACAGGCGTATGATCTTTTCTGAGTGCATTTAGAAAATTGTCCTGTAAATTTTGGCCTTTTGACATCCGGTTTCTCCTTATTCTTTTTTGGATAAAATATTGTAAAAATCAATAAACTAACTGTTTTCTCAAAAAATACCTTTAAACACTACAGCTCCAAGGCAGAAAACAACATTTTTCGGCACAATCGTTCCGATAATATTGAGAACATAAAGTTCAATCTTACCTGTAGCCAGCCTTACAATCTACCAGCGACCCTGATTATTTTATCTGCGTTGTAAAAAATCCATGACAGCAGCGATAAAAACAGCCGGTTGCTGTACATGCACCCAATGATTCGCATGTTCAATACGCGTTAAAATTGCTTGTGGAAATAGGCAGTTAAACTCTTTTTCACTGATAAAGTCACTGTCAGCCCCAGCAATAAACAGGGTTTGCCCCGTAAACGGCGCTAAGTGGCCTGCATCAGGGAAGGCGGCAATATTGGGCGCTGTTTGCGCAAAAATGTCTAAATCAATACGCCAGCCATAATGCCCGTCTGTTAACGCCAGATTTTGTAGCAAAAACTGGCGATAACCCAGTTCAGGAATACTCTCGGCCAGCAACACTTCGGCCTGTTTGCGATTGCTGATGCTGGCCAGAGGTAACGCCTTTAACCCCGCCATAATATTATCGAAGCGATGTGGATAACTGACCGGCACAATATCGACAACAATTAAGCTGGTAACGCGTTCGGGGTAATTAAGTGCAAACCACATGGCAATCTTACCGCCCATGCTGTGCCCTAATATAGATGCTGCGACGATTTGCCACGTATCCATAAACCGTAACACATCCTCAGCCATCACCGCATAATCCATCACCGGATCATGGGGTGATGCGCCATGATTACGCATATCCAGCACATAGACATGAAAGCTACCTGCCAACTGCTGAGCCACGCTGCGCCAATTACGCGAGGAGGCAAAAAAACCGTGCAGAATAAGCAGCGGTGGTAAATCTGCTGCACCAAATTCCTCAAAGGCCAAGTCGATAGCCACCATTAGGCAAACGCAAACACTGCGCCCATTAAGCCGCCAAAAATACCGCCCCACACCACCAACCAGCCCAGATGCTGATGAATAATGGCCTCTACCATCTCTTTAACCAATTGCGGTGTTAACTCATTGAGACGTTTATCAATCACCGCCTCGATTTTATCAATAACATCAACACCGATTTTATGGGCATTAAGACCTTGTTTTAGCGCATTCACAAAATATTCGGATTCGGTCATTTCCGTCAAAGTAATGCGCATTTTTTCAATAAACGGCTCTTTTAACGGTGTTAAGGCTTCTTCACCGCCCATCATCATGAGCATAGCGCCAAACGACGAGCCCATAATCGACAAAACCAGGGCATCGTAAATGCGATCATAATCGACCGCTTTTAAAAATGGTTCCAAATTGATAAGTTGGCTACCCTGCTCTTCTTCAGCTTCAATAAACTGCTCTATGTTATGCACGGTAAAAAACTGATTCATCATCAATTGCTTGATCGAACTTTTAAATTCTTCAAAGCGTTCAGGAATAACCCCGGAACCGTACAGATACGGCACTTTTTCAAACAGCATGTAAATAGCCAGCCAATTGGTAATAGCGCCAGACAGGGCAAAATAACCGATGGATTTTATGAACTGATTTGCACTCGCATAGCCCACAATAATAATAACGACCGAGATAAAATTGGTTGTAAAGCTTTTATTAAACAGTTTTTTCATTTTTTATAATTAATTAGGGATAACCGATTGCAGATTTTACTCAATAAAACCTTCACTTTCCTTTTTAATTATTTGGAGGGTTCAAGTCAAAAAAGGGGGAATCGATTTTTAAATCGTTGGAGTAGGTTATATATGGACTAAAGATTTTTTTTCAATACTGTGGAAGCATAAACCGGATTATCGGCTAAACGCCACCAATCAAACAAAATTAAATTCACGGATTAGCGTGCTATTTCTAAACCATTGTGTATATAAATTTTTTCGCTGCTTGGCACTTGATAATAGCGGCATTGGCCGTTATAAAGCCATTTATCGGTAGATTTGCTGTTGGTTTTTACAATGTTATGGCTATATAAATACTGATCTTTAACTTTTTTGATTTCAATGGTAGTTGATTGTGTTGCAGCCTGTTCTTCGCCATCAACTATTGAGCTGCTTTCCTCTTCACTCACCTTTTTGAAATCAATCCCTGGCCGAATGCCATCGGCACCTTCATATTCCAGGAAAAACTCTCGGCAAGGTGGCTCGGAATATTGCGTATTTGCACGGCATTTGCCTTCTTGGTACCTGCCGTCTACCAGCGAGTTATAATCTGTGATGGCACAAATCCAAAACTTATGGAGTGGATTATTTACACTGCTGTCTTCTGCAATCAACAAAGATGGGAACGAAAAAATCATCGCTATTAAAAATGTCATTCTTGTGTTCATTTTTAGCTTCCTCGTTGAATGCAAAAGACCCTCTTTTACTATAAAAAATCAACTTTTTGAAATATTTTTTATACACTAAAACTGAAACTAAGTTCGTTTTACTGCAACACCATAAGCACCAGTGCCCGTTGCGCTATAATGCCTAACCCGCACAAAATACATGCCAGGAGTCAGAACACGAATAATCTGTGAATTTTGGCTTGGGCCACTGTCATCATCCTGGCTGATAAAAGCGTTTTGATTATTCGGCCCGTTTAAAGACACGAAAGTATCCGTATTACCTGATGTGACAATGGTGTAAGTGGCTATTTGCGTTGCGTTAAAACTATACACATCGCTTTCGTTAGCTGCTGCAATATTACCCTGAATTTCTGCACCGTTAACAATAATTTCAGTCAGATTGGGTTGTGGTTGCACGGTATTTTTCACTGAAATACCATAATTACCGGTACCTGCTGCCTGAAAATGCCGAATTCTCACAAAATAAGTCCCGGCTGAAAGGTTACTGACAATTCTCGAATTACCTGCCCCGCCGCTATCATCGTCCTCTGTGACCAAAGTATTTTGACTATTAACCCCAAACAAGGACATAAACACGTCTGTTGAGCCTTGCGTCTCTATTGTGTAAATAGATGCCACCGGTACGCTAAACCGATACCAATCAACTTCTCCAGCTTGGCTAATACTGTCTTGGCGCGGCGGTGCGCCTACGGTAAGATCGATAATTGGGACTGGATCGTAGCTATAACCTAACGCAATATGGTTCAACACCCGCGCGGGTGTGGGTGGCGATATTTCATTCTCCCACGGTTGCATTGGGCTATTAACATTAAACCGTCCATCACCTTGAAAGGACGCATCTGTTGGGTGAAGGCTCTGCCAAATTGCCCACAGCCGATCCACATTACAATGCAGTAAAAAAAACGCGGGATCGTTGGGCGAGCTTAAAGTTCCCGCAGAACCTCCTATAAAGACATGTACGATATTATGGATGAGGTTTTCCAGCTCAGGCATAAAAACCGAGTATGGGGTGCGTGTTAGGGCTCTTTGTACGCCATTTGCGCTGGGTAACGTCGCACCCGAACCAATCGCGCGCGTGAGTTCAACCCTGTCGGCTGGCGTGTCTCGCACCGTGAGTGGCCAACGGCCATTGCTGAAAGCGAACACACCCGTTTGCACAGCTCCACCTGCCGGAACGCCATTGCCACCCATAAAATCG
>NZ_FUKJ01000081.1 GCF_900163745.1 Crenothrix polyspora | reverse complement strand
GACCCCGAAAAACAAATTCGGTCGACCTAATACGGTAAAATCAGCCGCACTCGTCCAGTCGGGCTGCGAGATAATGCCGACGCGAAAGCCTTGCGCTTCCAGCAATCGACCAATCAGCGCCATGCCAAAGCTGGGGTGATCGATATAAGCATCGCCAGTGACCAGGATAACATCGCAAGTATCCCAGCCTAGCTCGTCCATTTCGGCGCGGCTCATAGGCAGCAGCGGAGAAATACCAAAGCGGTGCGCCCAGTATTTGCGGTAACCAAACAGGTTAGGCTCAGATTCAAAAAGTGCCGACATTAGGGTTTTATCACGTTGTTAAGTACGCTAGCATTGTGTTTTGCAAAATCTTTCAAAAACACGGGGAATTCGATCTGATAGAGATGCTCAAGTTCAACGGCTTTCGTTTTTAGAGTCTTCATGGAAAAAGCAGGGGCAGCCTCGTTAAAACCGATAGCAATAATATTGCCTTTGCCGCGCACCGGCAAAAATAGCAAGCGCCACTCGAATAGATGGCTAAGCCACATCGCACAATCCTGAAAGGGTTTGTTATTCATACCACCCCACAGATTAACCAGTAATAAACCGTCGGGTTTCAGCAATGCCTTACAGTTTTTAAAAAAGGCTTCATTGCACATCGAAGGTGCCATGCCTTCATGATCAAAGGCATCAATAAACATTAAGCTGTAATATTGTGCATGGGTTTCAACGCGCTGCTGTATATGGTGTGCGCCATCACCCATGATGATTTTTAAGCGCCTATCCAAAGGCAAGCCAAAATGGCTGCGGGCGATTTTTACCACACTTGGCCGGTATTCTACTGCGTCCAGGTGGCAATCAGGGAAATGATACAATAAATGTTTGGCCAGTGAACCGCCGCCCAGGCCGACCAGCAAGGTATCATCGTCTACGGTGTCTTTAAATAACAGCCAGCAAGCCATAGCGCGTGCATAATCCAGCTCAAGCCGATAAGGATCAGCCATTTTTATGCTGCTTTGTCTGGCAGGGGAGCCAAAATGTAGCGACCGAACACCGCCGCGTTCAACCACCTCTATAATACCGTCGTCATCGTGGCTCTGATGAATCAAAAGGCCATTATATTTATACATAGGAAGGGGAAGAATTGTTACTGTTTAAAATGTGATTATACACGAAGCAAAAGTCGGGTATTCTGTCTTGTACAATTGAACACAAAGC
Organism: Crenothrix polyspora; assembly: GCF_900163745.1. Classification (GTDB taxonomy): domain Bacteria; phylum Pseudomonadota; class Gammaproteobacteria; order Methylococcales; family Methylomonadaceae; genus Crenothrix; species Crenothrix polyspora_B. The sequence continues at coordinate 2,869 of NZ_FUKJ01000081.1, read as the reverse complement.
AAAAAATAACAAAAAATCACTTTTATATGCACCACAGTCTTGAAAAATAAATTCATGCCACGATGCTATGTAAGCCATGCCGACTTTATTACGCACAAAATTACCAGTTCACGTAAAATTAAATGACTAATTCCATCCACAATTCGAGGAAAATTATGAAACAGCTCTTTTTTATCGTCATGTTACTGTTTACTGCGCACACTTTTGCGGCTGAAGAGAAAACTGAATGGGAAAACACCACGTTATCGGATGATTTAATAAAAAAAATTCAGGAAGCACAGTACCAGTACCGAAAATGCGTGGCTGAAGAAATGCCAAAAGCAGCTTACCGAAGCATTGAAAGCCGAACTGCAACCAGCCAAATCATCAAACAATGCGAACCATCCTTATCAAAAATGCGAGAAATGTATCTCGCCGAAAAAGTGCCTGGTGTAATTGCAGATCGGCATTTAAAACAAATGCGTATAAAAACCATTCGTAACACCTTGCAAGAAATGATGTATGCCGAAGCCGCTCGTAAAGCGGGTCAACAAAAATAATAAGGAAGAGACTCTATTTGATGAATAATTATACGATTGATTTATCACTGCAACCCACTACGCTGGACTTGTGGCATGTGTGTCTGGCGGGTACTGTTCTGGTATTGGCGCTGCTGTTGATTGTGCTGTTACTGTCTATGGTGATTAGCCTGTCCAGACGCAGCAAGCAGAAACCTAGCGAACCGATCATTCAATACATTCAAGCGCCGACACCAGAACCTGTCGTCAAGATAGTCGAGAAAATTGTCGAAGTTGAAAAAATTGTTCACGCGCCCGCGCCAGAACCTGTGGTACTCAAAGAAGCCACGCCCGATGCGGCATTGCAATTACTGGGACTACTGCAAAAAGAAGCGCGTTTTATCGACTTTATCAAAGAAAACATCACCGAATACAGTGATGAAGACATCGGTATTGCCGCGCGGGTGGTTCATGAAGGCTGCAATAAAGTCATTAACGAACACTTCACTTTAGCGCCTGTCCGCAACGAACCCGAAGGTAACAACATCACCTTACCTAAAGGCTTTAACGCAGCAGAAATCCGTTTGACGGGCAATATTGTCGGCAATGCGCCGTTTAATGGCACTTTGGTTCATAAAGGCTGGCAAATTACTAACACCAGGCTTCCCAAACTAACACAAGGACACAGCGCCAATATCATTGCCGCTGCCGAGGTTGAGCTATGAGTTTATTCGATCACATTAAAAAAAAATCAGCACCGAAGCCAGAATTAGAGCCAATCGCAGCAGAAGTTGAAAACATTGAGATTGAACCCGAATCCGTTGCAATTATTGCTGTTGAACCAGAGATCATTAAGTCCGAACCAACACCTGAACCTGTAACAGTTGAGCCAGAACTCGAAGTGATAGCCTCTGAACCATCCGATATCAGCCCTGAATCTGAGCCAGATATTCAAAAATCTGAACAACCTGTCGTGAGCGCAGCAGAAGTTGTGGCACGGGTTGCAAGTAAAACAACGTCGCCAGCTATCGATCAACGTAGCGACCGCCATTTTTCCGTGGGTATCGATTTAGGCACGACGCATTGCGTCTTATCGTATGCCGATATTACCGATATTGAGGATGATGAGTTTACTTTGCAGGTGATGCCAATACCGCAATTGACCGCCCCTGGTATGGTGGAAGACAGCAATCAATTGCCATCATTCTTGTATCAAGCGCACGAATCGGAACTGGCAGAAAATACCGCAGTATTGCCCTGGACGGCTAAACCGGAGCATTTAGTTGGGGAAATTGCCCGTAATCTGGGCAGTAAAACCCCGATACGCCTGGTATCTAGCGCTAAAAGCTGGTTGTGTCATGCCGGTGTGGATTGTAAATCGCCTATTCTGCCGGTTGATGCACCCGAAGAAATTGCCCACATCTCACCGTTTGCAGCCACTACTGCGTTTTTGCAACATTTATGCGATGCCTGGAAATACGCACATCCTAATGCCCCCTTAGCCGAACAAAGTTTGGTAATTACCGTACCCGCTTCGTTTGATCCTGCGGCCCGGGAATTAACCGTGGAAGCGGCTCGCAGTGTTGGTTTAGGCCAGGCGATTCTATTGGAAGAACCCCAAGCCGCGTTATACAGCTGGATTGAAAAAAGCCAGGGCAAATGGCGGCAGCAAGCCAAATGCGGCGATATTATTCTGGTCATTGATATTGGTGGCGGCACGACCGACTTATCTTTAATTGCTGTCACCGAACAAGGCGGTAATCTTGAATTAACCCGTGTGGCGGTTGGCGATCATATCTTGCTCGGCGGTGACAACATGGATTTGGCGTTGGCCTACACGGTTAAAGCCAAGCTGGAAAAAGACGGCAAGCGTTTAGAACCGTGGCAATTACAGGCACTAACCCACGCCTGTCGCGAGGCCAAAGAGAAAATCTTCAATAGTGCTGCTGTCGATACCATGCCTATCGTGGTCGCTAACCGAAGTTCATCACTGATCGGCGGCAATTTGCGTACCGAACTGACCCGCGATGAAGTCAATAGCGTGTTGGTGGAAGGCTTCTTCCCGCAGGTTAATGCCAGTGACAGACCGGTAACGCGTACCCGTACTGGCCTGCGCACCACAGGCTTGCCTTATGCACAAGATGCCGGTATTACCCGCCACTTGGCCGCATTTTTGGCCAAACAACAGGGCGCTACCGAAGATTTAAAAGACATCAATCTGCCAGATCACGCCACTTTCTTACACCCTACTGCGGTGTTGTTTAATGGTGGTGTATTAAAAGCCGATCCGCTGTCTGAACGCCTAATGCTGGTTTTGAATAACTGGCTAAGCGCAGAACAAGCACCCGAAGCACGTTTACTGATTGGTGCAG
>NZ_FUKJ01000068.1 GCF_900163745.1 Crenothrix polyspora | reverse complement strand
TAACGTAGATGGCAATGTTGGTGTCCAGCATATATTTCAACACTACAACATTTCCCTTTCTTGTTGCTCCTGTGATGCACGTTCGGTCATGAAGTCATCGGTAACGTGCTCTTTGGACAAAAAGAAGCTATCCCAGGTGCTTTCAAGCGGCGATAGAATGCGGTCTTGCCCCACTACGCGTACTGTGACTTTTTTAACGGTCTTTGGAAAGCGGGTTTCGGTAGGAATTCTTACCGCTTGCGTTCGGTTGTTTACAAAAACGGTTCCTGTCGCCATAACATACCCTTTTAAAATTGATTACTTATTTCATGTTATTGGCAGTATATTGCAAATGTATATAGCGGTAAATAATCGTTTTACGATTTTTGAGGCAGGATATTTTAAATAATCTCACAAGACGTGAGCAGAGGAATGGCTAAAGCGGAGTTTGCCAAAACAACAGTAACGTTATGGCTTGCAGAAAACAACCCTTCAAAGTTTTAATGCTTTGAAGGGTTGGTGGTACGGTGTGCGGGTAATGTGAGATTACCTACAAAGTTAAAAGTAACAACGAGTACCTAATTTGAGTTAGATTCCGATTATTACTTTAAGTAATTACTTTTTAAAGATGTTGAAACGTGCGTGGCTATTCCAACCGAGGCCTTCACTATAAACCAAACATGTACCGCTCTCAATGCTAGCTAATATTTTGGAACCAAATTTTCTATTACCTTCGCTGACATCCACCTGATAGCAGATCTCCGCCCCATCCAATACATCTGCATCATTGGGTGGCATAAAACTAAAACTGAGCGCTGGATTTGTTTTTGCACCTGCTTTTAAATTAACAGGTTGAGCTGACGAGAGTTTAATGCTTGTGCGCTCATCCTCTTCATAGAGGCCATAGCCTGTTAAAGTAGCTTCGGCTTTTCCCTTTAATACTGCCGTTGACTTATTAGTAATACCTACGCTGAAACGGCAGACTCCTGGAAGAAAAACGGTGTCGCCAACAATGCAATCTTTCATTGAAAGAACCGCTTTCTTTCCTTCTAGTACAATGTTATCTACAACTTTTTCTTCATCTTCTGCCGCAGCAAATTTTGGTGAGCTGTCGGCGCTATAACCTAGGTTTTCGGGGTAGTAGCGGTCGTTTTCGTAGTCGTAGAAACCCTCGTTAGCTACAATCTTGTAAGTGGCAGGTGCTAATTCATCACCAAAATTACTATTCCACTCGATTTTACCCTTGGAGTTGCTCAGCGCAGGAGAAACCCCTGGTGTGTTATAACAGCCCTGTCTTTTAACGCAAGTCAGAAGGCGTGCGTAGATACCCTTAATAGGCTTGCCAGCTGTATCAACGATCTTGGTAGATATAGAGTCGACCGTAGGCACTGGTGGTACTGGAGGCTCTTCAGCTATTGACAGTGTGTATACACTCTCTATGTCACTGGCTTTGACAATAAATTTACCGTCCTCTGGAACAGTAAATTTATCGTTCTCATAGGACAGTGTGGCGCAATCACCATTCTCATCAGGGCTCCCAAGTACGTTGAGAAACGGAACACTGGGAGTGCCGGCTGTTGCTTTGACTACAACAGATGTTCCAACAGGTGCAGTGAATGAAAAGTAATCATCGGTATCATCTGGTGGGGAGATGCCGCCCAGTTTACCTTTCAGGGAAATTGGAAGTGCTTTATCAGAAAAATCCTGCGCCGAACCGCAATCAGTGGAATCGGTGCCTTCTACAACATTGGTGGTTGCCGCCCAAGCAGTGCTGTAAAACCCACCTGACAAGCCCGCTAAAATTAATGCGTTAACTAAAAGTTTACGTTTAAACATGGTAAATCTCCTACATTTTGTAAAAAAAACAAGCCTATGTAAATAGGCTATTAAGTGGAACTGATATTACACAGATTAAGAGCCAGTAAAGACGGGGTTTTAGCTCGCGTGACTAACTTAATACAGTAAAAAAACTGTAAATGTGTACGTCTAGCACTTAACATGCGTATCTATTGTGCTACAACGAACAAGTTTTACACAATGTCAAAAATTGTACCTCAGTAAAAACATTTACACAATAAAAAAATTTTACAAAGCGAAAAAAAATGTAAAGTACCGAAAAGTATGTAAATTACTTAAAATTATTGTCTTTATATTTGTTATTATTGTGATAATTTTTATTAAAATTTGACTTTTGTAAATTTCGCGGACACCGAAAATTTTAAAACGTCCGCTATTTTTACACTATAAGAAGGCATTAGGTGATAAAAAATATTTACAAGCCCATTTTTAAGGGTAGCACCGTAAAATAAAATTATGATGACAACGCCTGTTTGCAAAAGGAAATGCTGTGTTGTAACAAAAAGCGCATAATGCTTGACGTTATATTACGCACATAAGACGGGATAGATGTAGACACGCAAGACTTTGCGTCTCTACGAAAGGGGTTACTGCTATTAAGTTAAATATGAATTAAGAGCTAACAATCAATAATGCCGAATCATTTACAGCGTTTGCATCCGGTGGATAACATTAATCATAAGAAGCCTTTATATTTCTTGTCTCCAAGTGTCAAGTTATAGACGCTTGGTTCTGCGGGGAGGTTTATATATTTTCCGCCATTAATTGAAACTCGATATAAATATTCAGACATAGTGCGCCTTCATTCAGTGGCTATCATTCTGTAGGGTTAACCGGAAACAGGTGAATGAATCCTGCTTATTGCCCCGTCGGGCTATCCGGTTGATTTATTGTAGCCTATAACTTACTTGTAAATATCCTTACGGTGTCCGAGTTCAACGACTAAAATAATTAACTCCCCGTCTTTGATCTGGGCTATTAAACGATAATCGCCAACTCGATACCGCCACAATCCTTTTAAATCGCCCTGTAATGCTTTTCCTGTTTGCCTTGGATTATCAAGGGTAGATAAATCATCAATAAACGCTTCAATCCGTTGTTTTATTGGCTTATCGAGTTTATTTAACTCTTTAGCCGATAATGAATTAAGCTTAATTGTCCACATCATAAAGACCCGCTTTAACGTCTTGCCAGTCCAGTAAAATATCTTGTCCAGATTCAATACGCTCAATTGCTTTTTCGGCCAACTGAATATCTATGTGATCCTCAAGATAATCCTCTACCAGTTGCGCCAGTAATTTATCAGCGGGTTTGTGTTCGCGTTCTGCCATACGCAAAAATGATTTTTCTAAATGTTCGGGTAAAGCAATCATTGTTTTGTCCTCTTATTTTTGTGAAGTTATCTATTTTCAAACCGCTCGATTAATCTGGATCACCACCGCCCCATTCTTCAGGCCGTCAAGATAATCCGCCCATTGTTGCATCATTGCCCGTCTTTCTGGAAGGTGGGCGGTTCTGTTGTAAGCCCTGCCGTTAGCGTCCCTGACTGCGTGGGCTAATTGATGTTCTATGAAGTCGGGACGAATGCCTAATACCTCATCCATGATAGTACGCGCCATTGCCCTAAATCCATGTACTGACATTTGTTCCCGACTGTAACCCAGACGGCGCAATGCTGCGTTTAAAGTGTTCTCACTCATACACCTATCACCGTGTGGCGTGCGTTCGGACGGAAAAACATAACGACCGTGACCGGTTAACGGCTTGAGTTCTGAAAGTATCGCCACGGCTTGGCTTGATAACGGGACAATGTGATCCGTTCCGGTTTTGGTGACAAAGTACCGCCATTCTTTAGCATCTAAGTCGATATGCCCCCATTCAGCCGCCCTTAATTCACCAGGTCGAACAAACACCAACGGCGCAAGCTTCAAACCACAAACGGCGGTAAACGTGCCGGTGTATTTATCAATTGCCCGTAACAGCTCGCCCACTGCCTTGGGTTCTGTAATTGATGCAAAGTGTTCACCCTTAGCCACGGGTAACGCGCCTTTCAAATCTGGGGTAATGTCTCGCTCAGTCCTGCCTGTGGCCACCGCGTACCGAAACACCTGCCCCACTATCTGTAAAACTCGGTGCGCTGTCTCAATAGTTCCTCTATCTTCAACGCGCCGTAAACACTCAAGTATTGCCATAGGCTTAATGTCGGTAATCGCTATTGAGCCAAGCCACGGGAAAACATTACGTTCTAGCATACGTTTAGAGCGGTTATTTTTATCTGCCCACGTTTCAACTTTCTTCAATCCCCATTCACGGGCTATGACTTCAAAGCTGTTTGAAGCATTTGCCGCCTTGGATGATTTAACCGCTTTCCGGTTATCACTTGGATTTATACCGTCTGCTACCTGTTTACGGATAATGTCCCTCTGTTCACGGGCTTGTTGCAAACTGATCTCAGGATAAACGCCCAATGACAATAAACAGTCTTTACCATCAAAGCGATATTTAAGCCGCCACCATTTAGCCAAATCATTCTTCAATGGCTTAACGAGTAGATGTAATCCTTTATCATCGAACAGAGTAAACGCCTTGCCTGTTGCGGCCTTAGCGTGTTTGTGCGCGTTCTTGCATTGGGTGTCTGATAGTGGCATTGGTATAACTCATTTGTGGTATAGGGAGGTTATACCTGTTTGAGAGTGGTTGTAAACGTATTCCATTGTACTTCGTTGGACATAAAAAAACCCTTAAAGCCAGAAGCTAAAAGGGTTTTTGTACTTCGTTGAATCTCTTTGTATTTACTAGTGGAGGCTGCGGCCGGAATCGAACCGGCGTAGATGGCTTTGCAGGCCACTGCATAACCATTTTGCTACGCAGCCGTATTAATAAACAAAAAAGCCGCGATTAACGCGGCTTCTTCTGCTATTTGGAGCGGGAAACGAGATTCGAACTCGCGACCCCAACCTTGGCAAGGTTGTGCTCTACCACTGAGCTATTCCCGCTTGATTATTCGAGTATTATACGTAAATTTTTAAATGCGTCAACCACTATTTTAATTATTGTACATCAATACCCAAAGCCCAGGCTGTAGTGCCTTTGCATGGGCCATCGTCAACCTGAACTTTAACAAAGGCTTTTGCTTGACCATAAGCCGCACTGAAATCAAGTGCCGTTATCGGCGTACCTTGTGCAAGATGCTGACAAACGCCATTTCTGTCGGATTCTTCACTGTCATCATAGGCTGCCAACGCACCAGGAACAGCAACCAGACGCACTGTTGCTGAAGGATCGTAAGAATTCGAACTTTTAAGAACATATTTTTGGCCAGCCACCAAATCTTTTATCTTGGGGCCACTGACCGTGTTAGAACCGCCGCCGCTCATCATAATAACCAGCACCGGCACAGTAACGACCGCTAAAAGCCCATAAAATAACTTGGGATTATTTTCTTTTAAACTCAATATTGATGAGACTAGGTTACCGCCAGCATTTTTAGCCGCATCACCAGCTTTACTTGTCAATTCCTCAGCTTTATCGACCGTCTTACTGACAGTTTCTTCAACATCTTGTACAACGTCTTTAACGCTTTCTTCAACATTTTTGACGATTTCTTCGACGCTATTCACATTTTCTTCGGTATTTTTGGCGTTTTCTTCGTTACTCATTTCTCATCCCCATGGAATTGTATTTTATATTTATTTTATGAGACTTTGCCCAAAGTATTAGATAGCTGTCCCGTGAGCCAACCTGCCTGCTTAAAAAACATTTCTAAAAATCAAGTAAACTGGCTTGTTCCTGTTACCTTACCACCGACAGTTAATGATAAAACCGCTTACTCAATGTGACAACTTAACACGATGAAAAAACTTTTCAAGTGCTTTATAGCCATAAAGTACTAATTTAATCATACAGCATCAGCCATTTAAAACAAAAACCACTTTAACCCGCCACAAAAAAAATCACCGAAAACATAAAAAATACAAACTTATCAATTGGTTAAATTAACCATACCCAAGATAGACAAGGTGATTTTACACTCATCACACACACCTTGAGCGTTTTTAAATAAAATCATAGCCTTTTTTTGATTGTTCTGGTTTAACCTGTTCAACAATGCGCTGGCATTCGAACTGCCAATAACCCAAACCGATATTTTTCCTGTTTTTCATCATGACGGGAAAATCGTCCTCTTCTATAGTCAAATCTACGATGTCATTGTCTTCAAACATAAAATAATCTGTGATAATGTAACTTTTTTCGCTGGACCGCTCGTAAAAAACGCCTTTTTGCAGCGCATTCATTTGTGCAGCATTACGCTGCTTGCAAACTACCGCATAAAAGCGTTCTGCCAATAGTTGCACACCAAAAGCTATTTTGCCCGCCTGATTAACAACCCCCACTTTGTTAACAATGCCTAAACAACGATTGCCTTCAGGTTCGTGTTTTTTCCTAAAACTAACCAGACTGCCTACCGATAACATGCCGGGTTCATTAAATACAGCCGCAAGCAATCTATCTGAAGCGGAGTGTGCCAACAATTGCGTTGTTCCCTCATGCTCCTCCGTATTCTCTGGATTTATATCGGCATTCGATGCGTTTTTTATATCGTATGTTGATGATAATCCTATTGCAATATAACAATCCAGACGATCAACAAATAGTGCGGGGGCTTGCAACTCAACACCAAACCACCTTTGTTGCAAATAATGTAATAACTCTGCTGGAAGTTTGTTCATCGGCTTGTTCAAACCGAACATTGTCTTTAAACGTCCTGCATCAACCTTATTGGGTAGTTTTTCTTGCTGATCGAGAAATTTATAGAGCTTGGTAAAATCAAGGTAAAATGTTGAAGAATCAGCACTGGTATCAATATCATCCTGAAAATAAGGCGGTTTATCCTCATCCGCCAGAATCATGCACTGTACATTCTGGTTTATCACAGGCACACGTTTAAAACTAATCAGGGTTGCGATTGAGCCTGCAAAATCATAAACCAGCGGAATTTCTTTTTGCATCAATCCGGTTGGATCAGCAAGATGTAATAACACTATCTGTTTATAACAGATTTCAGAGGCTTGAATTTTAGCCAGTTGATTGAAATGCTGAGTCACCTTGGTGGCATTGTGGTGTGTCGTAACACTAAGCCTGTACAAAGAATGGATGTCTATCCATACCCAATCAGGTACGGGCATGCGCATAATAAAATGACTGGTGACGATACGACCTAATTTTTTAATACAGTGCTGTATCGCCAGTGCCGTATTCTTGCCTTTAAACCAACCAGCATCGCGGTGCGTAAGCTCTTTTAATACTGCCCAATAGCCAATGGCGCACTCTTTTTCAATAGAGATCAGAACATCGAAAATTTTCTTTTCATTATCATCTTTGGGAAATCCGGTTTTTATGAGTCGACCTTGCAGATAATCCTCAAGCACATGCACATTCGGCCTGATTTTTTCCAGTACATCCAGCCTGAGTTGGCTGGGCATGGCAAGCGTATTTAACTCCGTAACAAAATCATGAATCAGTCGCGTTGCCAAACTAAGATTAGCGGCTGGCAATTCATCAAGCCACTGCTGCAAGGCTTTGGCTTCAAATTCCTTCAGGCGCAAAGGCTCATTTTTTTGCTTTGGAATGACCAAATAAAAAGAGTTCTTCACATAATCACCGAATTTGTTTTTTATTCATGCAAGCTGAGCTTAAGTTGTTGTTTGGAAAAATGGGCAATAGTTTGTTTTAAATCGCCATACACAGTCTGTCTTGCAAACGAAGTCTTACGCTGAATATAAAATATCCAGCTATCCAAAAGACAGGGTAAAGCGTTTTTCTATCCACGGAAAACACAAAAAACACGGAAAAGTATGGATATTTTGGCACCCTTCATTTTATGCATAAAAATAGTGAACAATTCAAACCGGCAAAAACCTTTATACAGATTGGTTTATATATTTAACCCGTATTTAATCATTGCGTTATGAAACTTTAATAGAAAGACATGCCCACAAAATTGGCATGATTCTTTCGTAAACTGTTCACTACTTTTGAAGGGTGCCGGATATTTTTGTGGCTTTTGTGCCGCTAAAAGCACCTACTTTGGGTTTCCGTGGACTTTGTTGCAACATCCATTGAATAGCTACAAAGGCAGACTCAACCAGATCCACCTTTTTTCACCATCATCCCTTTCGAAGGATTATAGCCTATGATTGCAGCGGCCATAAAAACAATGAAGGCGGCCAGGGTATAAAACAGGGCATGTTGATTAAGCTGCCCGTACAACGCAAAACGGATCAGTTCAACCGCTTGCGAAAAGGGATTGTACTGCGCCAGGTCGTACAGGAAGGCACTCGACTCCTTCATTTTCCACAACGGATACAATGCAGTCGACATAAAAAACATCGGAAAAATAACAAAATTCATCACGCCGGCAAAATTTTCCAGTTGCTTGATGAATGACGACAACAACAATCCCAACGCACCTAACATCAAACCTGATAAAAGCAGTGCTGGCAACACCCAGGCATAACCCAGCCACGGTGCTTTAATATCATAGAACCAGGCAATCACTAAAAACACATAGACTTGTAAAACCGATACCCCCACACCGGCCAGTAATTTACTGAACAGCAAAAACCAGCGTGGCAAAGGACACACCATTAACACGCGCATACTGCCCATTTCGCGGTCATACACCATCGATAACGAACTTTGCATGCCGTTGAACAGCTGAATCATGCCGCATAAACCCGGCGTAATATACACTTCGTAGAGTATGTAAGTTTCATAGGGTGGCGTAATCGCCAACCCTAATGCAGCTCTAAACCCTGCGGCAAACACAAACAGCCAAACCAATGGCCTGACCAAGGCCGAAACAAAACGTTCCCGCTGGGTAACAAAACGAAATAATTCACGCCAGACGATGCCCCATAAGGCCCGCCAGTAATGCACAATATTCACGCAGCCTCCGTTAATTTAGTGAACGCTTCTTTAATCTGGCTGCTTTGGGTGACGGCTATCACCTCGTCAACGCTGCCTTTGGCTTTAATTTGACCTTTGTGCAGCACAATGACATGGTCGCTGGGATAAATTTCATCAATTAAATGACTCGCCCATAACACCGCCAAGTCTTCATCGGCCACTAATTGATGCACGTATTCCACCAGCGCCTGACGACTGGGCACGTCTAATCCTACCGTAGGCTCATCTAACAGCAATAGCGACGGCTTATGCAATAACGACCGCGCAATTTCAACCCGCCGCCGGTGTCCCCCATTCAGTTGGCGGACTTTCTCAAAACGGCGCTCGTACATGCTTAACCGCTCCAGTTCTTGTTGAATGCGCTGGTTGGCCAATTGTCGTCCCATACCATGCAAGGCCGTGTGGTAGCGCAGGTTTTGCATGACCGTCAAATCCATATCCAGAGTGGTCTGCTGAAACACGACACCCAGTTTCGCCAGCGCGTTACGGGTCTGTTTTTTAATATCAAAGCCACATAACTCGATGCGACCCTGACGGGTGTCATACAAACGGGTAATCAGCGAAAACAAGGTACTTTTACCCGCACCATTAGACCCCAACAATACCGTGCATTCGCCGGGTTGAATCGCAAAACTGACTTTATCCAGGGCTTTTTTACCGCTGTAGGAAAAGCTTAACTCGTCTATTAATAATGTGGGGGATGCGCTCATGGCTTTACCGCAACACCCCAGGGATAAGTGCCGACACCGATGGATTTGGTCACCGTTTGGCTATCCAGATCAATAATCGATAGGTCATTACTGATACCGTTAGTAGTATAAAGCCGTTTTTGATCGGGTGAAAAAGCCAGATTCCATACCCGCTGCCCAACCAACAAATAGCGTTCGACCTCAAACGTTTGTGCATTAACGACCGCAACACGATTGGCCGGCCCTAACGCCACGTAGCCGCGTTTTCTGTCCTTATCAATCACGATACCAACCGGCTGAATTTTTTCAGGCGTAACACCTTGCACAGCAAAATTGATATTTTTGGTGATTTGTTTGGTTTTGGCATCAATAATCGTCAACGTACCGGCCATTTCAGAAGTCACCCACAATTGCTGGCTGTCAGCGGTAAACATCACCGCGCGTGGCCGTGGATCAACCAGCGTGTTATCAGCAATGGCATTGGTTTTAGTATCAATCCAATGCACCATATTGGTGGTTTCAGACGCGCTAATCACCCAGCTATTGTCAGGGCTGACCGTAATGCCTTCCGGCTCCACACCGACTTTAATCTGTTTGACGGCTTTTTTCCTGGCAATATCAATCACGGTGACCATGCTGTCATCTTCGTTGGACACGTACATGCGATCACCTTTGGGATTCAGTGCAAAGGTTTCAGGATCATCGCCAGAAGGTAATTTGCCTAGCTCCTTAAAGGTTTCGGCATCGAACATTTTGATGGTGTTTTCATCGCTGGTGGCAATATATAACACTTTGTTATCGGGGCTTAAAGCAATGCCGCGTGGACGTACCCCGATTGGCACAGTCTTGATTAATTTGCCTTCAACTGGCTCGACGATACCTAGGGCATTATCTTTTTCCAGGGTGACAAACACGCTTTCTGCGTAAGCGGTTCCGCTTAACATCGATACCAGCAAGACTTTTAAATAACGGGATTTGATCATTCTGTACTCCTTTTGCATAAGGTTTCGGGTTGGTCATAACCTAGCGTATCCAGTTCGGTTTTGGGGTGTAAAAAACCTTCCAGCGGTGCGACAGCCACTAGCGACCTGGGTGCTGCCAATAATACGGGCTGGCGTAACTGGCCATCCCAGGATCGAAAAGACAACGGCACACCTTTGTAGCCCTGCAAGGCGAACGATTCACTTAACAGATAGCCTTTGATGTCTTTCAATGTGTTAGATTTTGTACGCGTTGCCGCTTCGCCTATGGCGCGTACCGCCAGATACGCCGCATAATCCTGCTCTTCCATCCAGCGCCCGGCGGCTTCCTTAAAACGATTTTGAATTTGCACTGCCCCCCATTGCTCATGGGTGCGATGCCAGGCGGTGGCAACCAAACCTTGTGTGCCTATAACTGGCCGTGGATTCCAGGTGCGATAATCCAGGTATTCACCAAACTGGCCTTGTTCGTCGGCAACCACCAGCACATCGTAGTCATCAACCTGGGTAAACACCGCGACATCGGATTGTGCGGTGCGCCGCGCATCGTAAGTATGTTCCCAGATTTTTTCGGCGACAAGCTCCATACCAAAACGCTTGGCCGCACGTTTAATGGCATCGGCATACAATTTATCTTCTGGCGTGGTACCGACCACTAAAAACCATTTCTTCCAGCGTTTTTTCATCATGTACTGCGCCAGCGCATCGGCCCGCATGGCGCGGCTTGGTAAAATATGCACAACCTGGTTGCGGCACTGTGCGTTACGCAAGCCATCGTCAGACGTTGCGACATCAAACAGCATAGCCTGTTTAGCAACAGGTAAATCAGCAACTTCCAGTATCTGTGCCGCAGGCAGATTAAGCACCACAAAATCAAACTTGCCGGCAATCGACTTCGTGTAAATATCCACAACACTGCCTTCTACCGGCACAACAAATTTCTTCAGCACGAAGGATTGCCTGGTAAATTGGCCGGTGGTGTCGTTATCTTTAATCGCCAGCTCTGCCCCAGGTTCGCCTTTATTGTCGATGAACGGGTCTAAATTGGATAAAATCGTTGGTGGTTTTTGCTGTTGCGTCAGATAAGCAATATTAACCACCTGCTTATTGCCTTTTGCATACACCCAACTGACATTAACCAATTGACTGATAATAATTATTCTTACCAGCATGGAAAAATAAACACGCATTGACCGAATCATAGTCTAACCTTTGGAGAACGACAGCCTTTAATTTTAACGGATTAAAGCATTTTTTGTTGTGTTCAATAATCCGAAATCAATCATTCATTGAAATTTATTGATTTAGAGTTAATACTTAACGCGGCTTAACTTGGATACTAATCCCATCCTAACTGCATGGCAGACTACAAAAAATTTAACAAGAATTTCATGGAAAGCTTTGGTATTGAACCACCTCTCTTCTCACGCCCCAATACCCGAATCGGAGTTCGTTATATTCGGGAAGATATTGCTGTGGCGGTCTGTAAAATCGGCCTGTTTAATTTTGGCTTTCGATTTAACAAGGAAATCGTCGTTGAGCTGCTGGACATCAGCAGTAAAGGCCTGTTAATTGGCACTGATAAAAAACTGCGTATTAACCAAAAGATCACTATTTTTCTTAAATTTGAAAATCAACGTGTGTTTAGACGCGCGGCAAAAGTCATTCGAAGAGCAGAAGGGCCACCGTATCGCTATGGCATACAATTTGACAAGCTGAGTAATAGCCTCGGCGATTACCTGCTGGAAACGCAAAAGAAATTAGTCTTCAAATAAAAAAGCGGTGGCAACCGCTTTAATCGGTTACCAATTTGTGTTTATCTATGCTGCCGCAATCGTCGTTTAGATTAACCACCATGACAACTTACACCTTAAGCGCCATCACTCTTTACCCCGTGAAATCATTAACTGGCATTGGCGTAACACGCTGGCCTGTCACAAAAACCGGTTTGCAGTATGACAGAAAATGGATGCTGATCGACAGCGATGCCCACTTTCTCAGTCAACGCACGTTACCACGCATGGCGTTAATCAAGACAGCGTTAACGGACAATGCCTTATTATTGAATGCACCGGGTATGACAGAACTAGCCTTACCTCTTGTGCCTGCAAAGGGAGATATTATCACTAGCCAGATCTGGCATGATTACTGCGCCGCACAAAGCGTATCTGCAAAAGCCGACCAATGGTTAAGTGATTTTTTAGAGGTCGATTGCCGGTTGGTTTATCAACCTGATGACAGCATTCGCCCTGTTGATCCCAACTATGGCCTGGCATCCGATCAAGCGTCGTTCTCCGACGGTTTTCCATTTCTGATTATTTCTGAAAATTCGCTGGTTTCATTGAATCGTGCCATGCAGTTGGATTTACCGATGCTCCGTTTTAGGCCCAACCTGGTCATCAGCGGCTGCCCTGAATATAACGAAGACAGCTGGCGCGAAATCAGCATTAGTGGCATTGATTTCAGATTGCCTAAACCCTGCTCTCGCTGTTCCGTTCCCACCATTGATCCTGACACTGCCAAAACCGGCAAAGAACCGCTCACCACCCTTAACCGTCTACGAAAATGGAACAATAAAGTCTATTTCGGCCAGAATGCCATACACAATCAATGCGGTGAATTGTCTATCGGTGATACGGTAGTGATTAAATCCACAGGGGTTAAGCAACCACCGATCTAATCGCTTGGCTTTTTGCTTAACCGACACGCCGAATTTCTTAAAATGCAACAAAAAATGTAACTACTCAGTGGATTGTTACAACAAAGTCCACGGAAAGCACAAAAGACACAAAAGGTTTTCGGTAATACTTCTTTTTGCGACAAAAACCCCACATTTTTCCGTGTTTTTTGTGCTTTCCGTGGACAAATAAGAACCTTTTACTCTATCTTTTGGACGGCTGAGTAGTTACCAAAAAACAATAATGCTGGGCTGGACGCAACCGCTGCCAACCTGCCGGACTTTACCGAATTTGAATGATTTTAATAGAAATATCCTCAATTTCCGACCAGGCAGCATCAGCGGTTAATACCGCTAAATTCTTTGCTGTTGCCAGCCCCAGGCATGCCCTGTCGCCTAGCGAAAGCCCGTAATGTTTGGTTTTCGGAATAAAATCGGCGGCGTAAAGGGCGTGTATCTGGGTGAATGGAATGATTTCTATCGAGGTTTTCTCAATGTGCTGGATGATGGGGGTTACATCGATGCCATCACGACTAAACCGTCCGGCAACTTCGCTTAAGTTGACGGTGGAAATACAGGCATTTTCAATATATTTTTCTACGATGTCGTGGCCGGATTCACGAAAAAGATACGCGAGTAGCGCCGAAGCATCTAATACAATCATTCGTTCTTTGCCTCCAGCCTACGTTCCTGTATCAAATGCTCAACTACGTTTGCCGGTTTTTGCCCGTGATAAAGCTGGTCGACAAGTTGTTGCAGGCTGGCGATGGGCTTTCTATCCATTATGCAAACATCGGTAAGGATTTTTCTTACTTCAGCTTCCACACTCAGTCCATCCTGCTGTGCCTGACGGCGTAACGCGGCATGAACAGAGTCTGGCAAATTTCTTATTGTTAATGTGGGCATAGTCGTATTGTTGTAAAAAACTGAAATACACTATAGTTAATGCTAGCATTGCTGTCAATTTTTTTGTAAAAAGTACGAAAGACAACACTGTTAACGGCCAAAGCACGAATACCTCTGGAAACAAACGTCAACATTTTGAGTATCATTGGTTCAGTTTGGTGAGTTTTTGAACGACTAGGCTTCCTATCATATCGCCCTCGACATTTACCACGGTGCGAACAGCATCCAGCAAACGGTCTATCGGTAACAGAATGGCAATGGCCTCTGCCGGTAAACCCACGGATTGCAAGACCATCACCATCGTCACCATACCGGCGCTGGGTATACCAGGCGCACCAATGGCGGCTAACATGGCGGTAATGCAAACGATGGTTTGTTGCAATAAATTCAACTCTATACCGGTTAAATTGGCGATAAATAAAGCAGCGGCGGCTTCGTATAATGCTGTTCCGTCCATATTGACCGTCGCACCCAAAGAGACAACAAACCCGGCAATATTTTTATCGACTTTGAGATGTGTTTCGGCGCAGCGTAAAGTAACCGGTAACGTGGCAGAACTGGAACTGGTGGCAAAGGCAGTAATCAACGACTCTCTTGCGCCTTTAAAAAAGAACAGTGGCGAGATGCGTGTAATGGCAAATAGAACCAAAGGCAATACCACAAAACCATGAAACAGCGTCGTACCGATAACCACCACAATAAATTTGGCCAGTGTACTTAACAAGGCAATATTTTGGGTGGCGACCAATTTGGTCAATAACGCAAATATGCCAATCGGCGCAACCTTCATAATCCAGTTGACAATCAACATGATGATGGCCAACAACTCTTCAGTCATGTTTAAAATGGTTTGTGCTTTTTCGGCCAGGACAATAAGTGCAATACCCAGAAATAATGCAAAAATGACTACCGCAAGAATATCGCCATGCACCATTGCTGCCAGCGGGTTAATAAACAGACTGTGGAAAAAATGGCTGGTAAACTCCTGTAAGGTTAAACTTTGGGTATTAAACTTTTGCAGCTCAGTATCAAACAAATGAATATCAAGACCCGCACCGAGATGAAACAGATTAGACGCGCCTAGTCCGAGAAACACCGCTATTGATGACGTAAACAGGAAAAACACCAGTGTGGTTTTCCAGATCTGGTGCATATTGTGGTGATGCCGTAAATGCGCCACCCCGACGGTAATTGAAGTAAACACCAGTGGAATCAGGATCATTTTCAGCAAATCGACAAAGGTATTGCCGATAATGCCGCACACAAAAATGGTTTTTTTATAAACGCTGCTATCGATGTCAATTTGTTGCAGCGTCAGGCCGCATAGAAGACTGGCAATAACCGCAATGAAGATTTGTGTGTTGAGTGAAGCTTTCATGGTGATACCTGCACCTTTGTGTGTATGCGTACCAGAACGCAGGTTATCTTGATTTTATGCGCCTTTCAATCGAAGTAAAAAGTACATCGCATTTATCGCATTTAATGTGGATTAAGAGCTAAACACGCAAATAGCTCCAAAAAAACAGTGCCTCTGCAGCCCTTCTTTAAACCAGCAATAGAAAAAATACAGATGAAATCGCCAACCGACATACCCACTACACAAACTGAACAGCCACCTGTTGCGCCACAGAAGCAACGCCACAACCCTTTGCATGGTTTAACGCTGGAGACGATAGTGACGGCACTGGTGGCGCACTACGGCTGGGCAGAATTGGCAGAACGCATACCCATACGCTGTTTCAGCACTGACCCCAGCATTGCCTCAAGTCTAAAGTTTTTGCGTAAAACCCCGTGGGCACGCGACAAGGTAGAAGGACTTTACGGTTTTATGCTGCGCGACATTAACCGCGCTAAGACAGGCGACTAATTGGCTTATGTCTCACAGCACGCATCGACGAGGCCAGTGCATGAGTTATCATGCCGTCTCACGCCACTGATATTGCAGCGGGTAGCCGATATCGTGGAGTTGTTACTTGTTCAAGTTTTTTAGCTTGACAGGTTGGTCAATGATCTATCGATCATAAAGCTGGTCTACCAAGTTTTTAAACCAGGGCGGCCGGAAAATCATTACGTACAAAATTAGCACTTCCAAAATTGGAAGAGGTATTATGTGCAAAACAAGCAATGCCAACAATACTATAAAACAAACGGTCAGTTTAGGAAAAAAAGAAACTTTATTCATAGTTGCTCTCGGCTTGCTAATTCTTTATAACACATTGATTAATAATTAAATTATTAAAAGCTGCTTAAAATTTCGATTTCTCAATAATGCAACTGATTGATTTTTATGGCTTATTAAAAGATGAACGAACCGTGGGATTGAAGGCATTCTTAGCTCAAAAATGAGCGCACTTGATTAATCCCTAACCGGCGGTGGAGCCAACACAACACGCGAACCATTAGACTCAGCACCGCTGACCACACCGGCCGCTTCCATCTCTTCAATCATAGTCGCCGCACGGTTGTAACCGACTTTAAAACGACGCTGTATACTGGATATAGATGCTTTGCGCGACTCCGAGACAAACGCTACGGCCTGGTCGTACAATGATTCACCGTCAGCATTGCTACTACCCGCACTGCCACCCATGCTAAAACCGTCATTGCTGTCAGACACATCACGGGTAATATCTTCCAGATAATTGGGTGGCGCGGTCTGTTTTAGAAATTCAACCACACGGTGAACTTCATGGTCATCAACAAACGCACCGTGCGCACGGATAGGAATGCTAGTGCCTGACGGCAAAAATAACATATCACCATTGCCTAACAAAGCTTCTGCACCGCCCTGATCGAGAATAGTGCGTGAATCGATACGCGATGACACCTGAAAGGAAATACGGGTTGGTACGTTGGCTTTAATCAAACCCGTCAACACATCAACCGATGGACGCTGGGTGGCCAATATTAAATGTATGCCTGCCGCCCTGGCTTTTTGTGCCAGTCGTGCAATTAACTCTTCAACTTTTTTGCCGACAATCATCATCATGTCGGCTAATTCGTCGATAACAATAACGATACTGGGCAATGTCGATAAGGTTGGATAGTCTTCACCTTCCTCCAACGGCACTACCATCTGAAACATCGGATCCCGAATCGCTTCACCGCGTGCCGCCGCCTCTTCAATCAGCACATTAAAACCGGCCAGATTTCTAACGCCCATTTTGGACATCAGTTTATAACGCCGTTCCATTTCGCCAACCGCCCAGCGTAGGGCGTTACTGGCCTCTTTCATATCAGTCACTACCGGCGTCAACAAATGTGGAATACCTTCATACACCGATAATTCCAGCATCTTCGGGTCTATCATAATCATGCGCACTTGCTCTGGCGTAGATTTATACAGCAAACTTAAAATCATGGTATTGATGGCGACCGATTTACCTGAACCGGTCGTACCTGCCACCAGTGCATGGGGCATCTTGCCAAGATCGGCTACCATAGGCGTGCCCGAAATATCTTTACCCATCGCCAGGGTCAGCGACGATTTTGATTTTTCAAACGGTGCAGACACCAATAAATCCCGTAATGCCACCATTTCACGTTCGCGATTGGGAATTTCCAAACCCACAACCGATTTGCCAGGGATAATCTCAACAATACGCACACTGGTTACCAGCAACGCCCTTGCCAAATCCTTGGATAAGGTGCTGATTCGGCTAACCTTAACGCCGGCAGCGGGTTGTAATTCAAAGCGGGTGATAACAGGGCCTGGATGAAAACCCACCACCGTCACCGCCACATTAAAATCGGCAAGAATAGCTTCAACCAAGCGGGACATATCTTCCAGTTCAGCTTGTGTATAGCCCCTCACGCGGGTATCTCGATTGTCCAGTAACTCCAAAGACGGCAATACCGACTGACCATTATTAAATTTGGCGCGGACTGGTTTTTTAAATGGTTTAACCGTGTTGTCTTTTTCTGTTGTTGCTACCGTAGATTTGGTGACAAATTTTTCCACAAATTGCTCAACACGCGGCGTAGCAATAGTCGATAGAATTGACATTTTTGGACTTGGTTTTTTTGCCGGTTTTTCTTGCTTTTCCTGTTTAGTTGCAGGCGGTATTGCCCGAACAGGTGCTTGTAAATGCTGTTGCCAAAATGTTTTAGCGATGCCGCCGCCAGTACGACAGGCTGATAAGGAGTATCTGCCGATAAAATCAATGAACATTACCCAGGACAGTCCGGTTGTCATCGTCACACCGGCTAATAAGATGACGATCAAAAGCAAGGTCGCGCCTGAGTTACCCAGTAAAATCAACAAGGCATCGCCAATCTCCCGCCCGATTATGCCGCCGGTACTGTCAGGTAACTCTATGCCTATGCGTAAAAAATACAGGGATAACAATGCGGTCGCGGCAATGATTGAGGTCAGCGATCCCATCCAGGGCAGAGCCAACCAGATACTTCCCTTGGTTTTTTTATTTTGCTTATACAGCAGATAGCCATGCCAAAAAAACAGCACAGGGAACAGATAAGCCACCAGGCCAAAAAAACTAAGGCAAAAATCAGCCAGCCATGCGCCCAGTACACCGCCCGCATTACGGACTGTCTGTATGCTGCCGCTGTGTGTCCAGCCTGCATCTTCAATACTGAAACTGACCAAAGAAATCAAAAAAAACACCGCGCCGGCCACAAGACCGAATACGGCAACTTCGCGTAAACCACGAAACGTTTTTTCTTCCATTACGGCTGACATACTACAACCCAAAAATAATTAACATTAGAAACATGATTATAGATCAATAATAATATATTTCACATTAAGGTGAAAAAAATCGACACACCACTATAACACCTACTTTACGCCGACTGATAATAAACAGTACGTATTGCTTTTTCCCAGGATGACACTGCCCATTTTTAATGCACTAGCGTTACAATAGGGTTCTTTCGATAGCTTCAGTATTTTTTAATACCCAAACTACAATGACAACAACTAACGTGCTTTTCGTCTGCATGGGTAACATTTGCAGATCCCCTACCGCCGAAGGTGTATTTGCCAAACTCGTCAAAGACAATCGTGTTGACAACCATTTTGTGATCGATTCAGCGGGTACCCATGCGTATCACATTGGTGATGCACCGGATTTGCGCTCACAAAAAGCCGCCAGTGACCGTGGCGTTGCTCTCAGTCATTTACGCGCCCGAAAAGTCAATATAACCGATTTTGAAAAATTCGATTTCATTCTGGCAATGGATGCCGAAAATCATGCCAATTTGATGGCACTTTGCCCTGATTCCCATAAAACCAAAGTGCAATACTTTCTTGATTACGCACCGCAACTGAAGACACGCGAAGTCCCCGATCCCTATTACGGCGGCAAATACGGCTTTGAAAAAGTCCTGGACATGATTGAGGCGGCTGCTTTGGGTTTTTTAGCCCATGTACAAAAAACAGGTCATGTAAAATAAATGTACTTGTTCAGTCCCCCTCTTTGAAAAAGAGGGGGAGATTTATTAGAAAAATCCCCCTCGATCCCCCTTTTTCAAAGGGGGAAGTGAATACTTAATAAATAAATGGCTATTGCTGGCGAGTAGAGAGAATAGATTATGGCAATCATTACAAATACAACGAATTATCGGGATGGCGAAACCTTATTAGAGGCCTTTGTTGCCTTTGATGATGCTATTAGCGGATACAGGCCTGCGGTGTTAATTCATCATACCTGGTGTGGCCGCGATGCTTTTGTCGCCGAAAAAGCCAGGCAGATTGCTGAACTGGGTTATGTAGGTATTGCCGTTGATCTATACGGCAAAGGAGTTTTAGGGACTAATCCCGAAGAAAACGCCGTACTAATGCAACCTTTTATGGCCGATAGATTGCTGTTGAGACAACGACTCATGGCGGCATACCGCAACGCAAAACTTATGCCCTGGGTAGATAGCCACACGATGGCGGCTATCGGATTCTGTTTTGGTGGCTTGTGTACACTCGACTTGGCACGCTCCGGTGTTGATATCAAAGGCGTGGTCAGTTTTCATGGTATGTTGCACGCACCGGATGACATCAAAACCCATTCTATTAAAGCCAAGGTGTTGGCGTTGCACGGTAATAACGATCCGCTTGCACCCATTGAAGATGTGTTAGCTTTCGAGCAGGAAATGAGTGCAGCCGAGGCTGATTGGCAATTGCATACCTATGGCAATACCGGCCATGCTTTTACTAATCCGGCAATGAATGACCGGGCCAGTGGTTTTTATTTCCAGGCCGATGCCAACAGACGTGCATGGCTGGCCATGCAAAATTTTCTGGCTGAAGTGTTTGCGTGATTTATTCGAGCTCCCTTTCGTAGGGACGCAAGATTTTGCGTCTCTACATTCATGGTAACTACTCAGCTATCCACAAAGATAGAGTAAAAGGGTTTTATCTATCCACGGAAAACACAAAAAACACGGAAAAGTGTGGCTGTTTTGGTGCAAAAAAGAATTATTACCGAAAAATTTTTGTGTCTTTTGTGCTTTCCGTGGACTTTTTAACATCTACTGAGTAGAGACCATTCATGAATGACTTTGATGCGTAGCTTGCCATATTGGCAATAAAACGGCTCTGCACGCGTGTTCAAATGCTTCGCCTAAAAGGCTATCTACCTCTGTCACCGCACCATATAAACGCTTAAGCGCTAGCTCGTGAGGTTGGTTAATGGCTTTAACGAGTTGCGCCCTGGCTTTATCAAATGCTTGTTCATTCGCATTAGCACTGGATTTGCTGGCTTGCTGTACGTAAGCTAACGCCGCTTCTACAAAAAAAGCATCAGGGCGTTGCAGACCTTGCTGATAAAGATCAATCAAGACCCCTAAGTAGTTATCCTGGCAATGCTCCGGCAACAACACAATATCGTCATCGGCGCTGAGCAAAATTGTTGTTTGTGGATGCAGTTGATTAATCATTAAATGATGCAATAGCGCAGACATCAAGTCCTTGCCTTTCAGGGCGGCGTAGCGGTAAAACAAACTGCCGTTTTCGTAGCAATTGCCTAATGTACCGACCAGACGATAATCGCCGACCATAATATCAATCGGCACATCGTCCAGTTTTTCACCCAGTTGTAGCGCAGTGATGCGTGCAACAAAATCGTCAATAATATCGCCTTGTTGCTCAGCTTCCAGTTCTCCCATAACGCCAGATAACCAGCGCCCTTGGGCTTGCAACTTATCCACCGACATTATCTTACCTTTCAGGCTTTCTTCTATACCCTGATTCAGGCTGTAATATTTATCCAGCGTATCGAGTGCAAAGTCTTCGCTTTCGTCAGGTTCAGACTCAATGCCATAAAAACGCACAGCCAATTGCCGTTGTAGAAAAAAACGCTGTGGATGTTGAAAAAACCGGAATAAATCGCCCAGCTCAATGATATTTTCTGCGGCCGCTGTTAATGCACCTTGCCACCATACGGCAGGTTCGATTCTAGGCTGGGACAAAGCGAGCGCTGTGGCGCAATCGGCCTCTGAAAAACTGTACAAATCCTTCTCGCCCTTAAAATAACGTGCCGAAAACGCATGTAAAGGATGATAAACAACAATGTCAGTCATCTGGTAACTGTCGCGTAACACGTCCAGTAATTCGCTGACCACAATAGACGGTGCAATGCGATTATTATGTTTAATCGACTGCCCGACGTAGGTAATAATCAGATGCTGTCTTGCCGACAACAAAATGTCCAAAAATTGCTGGCGATCATCAGCGTGCTGTGAGCTATCGCCTTGCCGTATGTCTTGTGCGATTAAATCGAAAGTGGGGCGCTGATCGATACGGGGAAAATCACCTTCATTCATACCCAGTAACGCAATCGCTTTAAACGGAATTCCCCGTATAGATTGCAGGGAACAAAACGTCAGTTGCCCGCGTAAAAAACCGCTCCCTGTATCGCGCTGCGACAGCGTATTGACCTGATCTTGCAGCCAGGCAATAATTACCTGCACATCAACGCCGCCCTGATGCACACCCGCCAGTGTAGAAGATAATTCCAACAAACATTCGTTAAGTTGTTGGCGCTCAGTGGCATCAGCCGCCATCAGTAACTGGTCTGCGTAGCCATATAACACAGCGCCCCACTCAGCCAGTGCCATTGATTGCTTAAGCTCGGTACTGGCATCAAACAACAGCTGCAAAAAATCATGCAGCCCACCCAAGGCTTGTGCCGATGAACCTTCAATGTCCTTGTAAGGCAGCACACTATCGACAAAATCGCTGTCATCGCCGACTGCATAGCCCATCAGTAATCTGTCCAGCGTTGCCTGCCAGGTATTTTCAGCACAGGCAAACACATCCAGCGCCTGTCTGTGCTGCGCCGATTTCCCCCAGCGCACGCGGGTATCTTGTAGCCAATATTTAATTAAATCCAGATCGCTATCAGAAATATCAAATCCCGGATAAACCATCGGACGTTCCAATAAATCGAGCACACTTTTCCAGCCAAAACGACTTTGACTCAGCTGTAAAAAATCAATAAAAGCATTAATGGCATGATGAGTTACCAGTGAGGTACGATCAGCAATAGCATGTTGAATGTCGTTAAATACCGCCGAAATAAAGGGGGCGTAATGTTGTATGTCCGGCGACATGACAACAATATCACGCAACTCCAGTTCTGCATCCTGCTCCAGACGGTTGAGCAACTGGTTTCTTAACACCTCGACTTCACGCATACGTGAATGGCAGGCATGAATACTGATGGAATCATCTTGGGAGCACTGTTGTACTTGTTGCGTGTTAGCTGACATATCATGCTGAAACTGCTCCAGAGTGCTTTTGGTATTTTTGGTGACGATAGGGTGTTCTAAAACACCTTCAAACAGTCCCCGTTCCAATAACATATCCTGAAATTCAAAACCTTGTTGGCCTAAGCTGTCTAGCAAAGGGTGCTGAAATTGCCGCGAATGAGGGGGCAGAACGGAGACACTCGCCACCGGATTAAGCAAGAAAAAATGCATCTGGCAATGTCGGGATAAACCGTGTAAAAAATCCAGCATGGCCGGTGCCAGATGATGAATACCAAAAATAACAATGCGTTCCGGTAACTGTGCAGTAAATTTTCCGGCCTCAGCATGATTGAGTTTCGCGATAACATTATGCCATAACAGGCTTTTATCCTGGTCTCCTAGCTGCGCGGAAATACGTTGCCAAAGCATTTTTTGCCAACGCTCGGTTTCATTGCCATACAGCAACTGGTCCTGTTGCCATGCTGCCAACAGATCGGGGCGCAGCAGCTGGTACTGATCAAAAACCTGTGCGAGCTTACGGGCTAATTGATAGCGTTTTAAGGCGATATTTTCGCCTGTCAAATACTGTGTTAACGGGGTAAATTCACTTTCGTGCAGATCGTCATGTAATAAATTTTCAATACGCCACAGCATAACATCCCGATCAAACACGGCATCGGTTAAGCGGCTGTTGATTTTTTGAGCCACCGCATTAAAAAACTTACCATGAACTAAAAACTGGTAATTGCCCCACACCTTAAACTGATGAGCCAGTTGTTGTGATAACCAGCGTTCCATCCCCGGATGCTGAACCAGAAACACTTCTTTTGCAAACGGTGACGATAACGGCTTGTCTCCAATAACCGTAATGAGATCGGCTAGCAGAGTTTCAGTTTTAGAGGAGCTATAAAGAGCAAACATAGGGTTTTTGACGCAGTTAATTAGCCCAATATGATACGTCATTCACATTGCGCAATGGCTATTATCCTGAAAAGCGGTTGCATTTTGGTTCAGGGAAGAATCAGGGCCACCGCATATAAATTATTAATATTTAGAATCAATCGGTTACAAGAGGCAAAATGATCTCCAAAAAGCAGCATATACACATAACTGATTGATTATCCGATAATTAAAAAAGTCAAATGCGTTTGCCCTGAGGGAAGAATGGCTGCCCATATAAAATATTTTTAAATATTATGATGAGTCATTGTTTTTTCGGTTATAATCAGAACCCAAGGGGGCGACATGGCTTCGACGTGGGTAGCAAAACCTTGAGTGCATGCCGAGGACTGTACACCTCGTAAAATCTACAGAAAAAAAGTATTCGCAAATGACGAAAACTACTCAATGGCTTTAGCTGCTTAAACACAGCACCATTCCTTTGACCATCTGTGCTTATGCGGGTGGAGTTCTTAAGCCTTAGGGTAGCGGAACGCTCAGAGGTCATATACATAAGATCGCGCTGAAATCTGTCCGGTGTGGATGCGCAAAAACCTTACGGAATCGCTGGTGATTTTCTTGGCTCGTCGGGTAGTCATCGGTTAAATCAAAAGAACGAGATAAGCATGTAGACCTTGTGGCAGAGTGCTTGCGGACGCGGGTTCAATCCCCGCCGCCTCCACCAAATGAAGATTCGAAGAGATTCAACGAAGTACAAAAACCCTTTCAGCTTCTGGCTTTAAGGGTTTTTTTATGTCCAACGAAGTACAATGGAATACGTTTACATACACTCTCAAACAGGTATAACATTCGGTATAACCTACCTATACCACAAATGAGTTATACCAATGCCGCTATCAGACACCGCTTGTAAGAACGCCCACAAACACGCCAAAGCCGCAACAGGCAAGGCGTTTACTCTATTTGATGATAAAGGATTACACCTACTCGTTAAGCCATTGAAGAATGATTGGGCTAAATGGTGGCGGCTTAAATATCGCTTTGATGGTAAAGACTGTTTGTTGTCACTCGGAACATATCCAGAAATAAGCCTAACCAAGGCTAGAGAGGAGCGGGATAAAATCCGAACACAAGTAGCACAAGGCATAAATCCAAGCGAAAACCGGAAAGCGGTTAAATCATCCAAGGCGGCCAATGCTTCAAACAGCTTTGAAGTAATAGCCCGTGAATGGGGCATTAAAAAGGTGGATGGCTGGGACAATCCAAAGGGTCGCAAGAAACGCGCACTTGAACGCGATATTTTCCCGTGGCTTGGAGGGTACAGCGATAACGGACATTAAGCCTATGAATATTTTGGAGTGCTTACGGCGTGTTGAAGATCGAGGGGCAGTTGAGACAGCGCACCGAGTTTTACAGATAGTGGGGCAGGTGTTCCGGTACGCGGTAGCCACGGGCAGGGCTGAACGGGACATAACACCGGATTTAAAAGGCTCGCTGAGTTCCGTTAAAGGTGGTCACTTTGCATCAATTACAGAACCCAAGGCAGTGGGCGAGCTGTTACGGGCAATCGATAAATACACGGGCACATTTACCGCTGTTTGTGGTTTGCAGCTTGCGCCTTTGGTATTTGTTCGGCCATGCGAATTAAGGGCGGCTGAATGGGCGCATATTGATTTAGAGGCCAAAGAATGGCGGTACTTTGTCACCAAAACCGGAACGGATCACATTGTCCCGTTATCAAATCAGGCGGTAGCGATACTTTCAGAACTCAAGCCGTTAACAGGTCATGGTCGTTATGTTTTCCCGTCCGAGCGCACACCACACGGCAATAGGTGCATGAGCGAGAACACATTGGGGGCAGCCTTACGCCGAATCGGTTACAGCAAAGAACAAATGACAGTACACGGCTTTAGGGCAATGGCGCGTACTGTCATGGATGAGGTATTAGGCATTCGTCCCGACTTCATAGAACATCAATTAGCCCACGCCGTCAGGGACGCTAACGGCAGGGCTTACAACAGAACCGCGCACCTTCCAGAAAGACGGGCAATGATGCAACAGTGGGCTGATTACTTGGACGGCCTGAAGAATGGGGCGGTGGTGATACCGATTAACAGGGCGGTTTGAAACATCCAACAACCAATAACGTACAATAAGATATAATAAATCAACCGGATAGCCCGACGGGGCAATAAGCAGGATTCATTCCCCTGTTTCCGGTTAACCCTACCGAATGACAGCCACTGAATGAAGGCGAAATGAAGAAACCAGACAAGAAGCAAGCAATACCGCTTGAACAGATTATTGAGGATAGCGACCGATTCAGAGAACAGCTTACTTACATTATTGCAAACCCCAATGAATACCCGCCACATTTTGCAGAATCAATGATGAAGGCACTCACACGCAACGCGGCCGCAAATACAGGAAAGAAAGAAAAAGCCCGTCAATCGGCGAAAACATTACACAAAGATAGCAACGCCGATAAGTCTCATGTGGTCGAATGGTACAAAATCAACGGCCATAAATATGCCAATAAGAATTTAGCAGCCACGGCAATACATGAAGGAAAGCACGTTAATTCAGCATGGCAAACAATACGTAATCACCTGAAGGGGGCTTTAATGGAATGTATTAAATAATACCTACGAAATTGTACGAATTTGGGTATCAATTACCAAACTGGCGTTACGCCTGACTGCCTGACCTCTGCGACGCAGAAGGCTACCCAGCGGTAAAAATATGCATATAATGAGCCTCTAGTTGACCAGCTAGAGGCTTAAAAATGCACAAAAACACACTCCTATCCCCCTCGACACAAGCCGCCATAATCCAACAATCCGCACTCTTGAGGATGTACCAGATCATTGGTGATCCAGAGCGGGGAATAGCGCCACTTCTACCGATTAGCCGTACCAGCTTCTTAAATGGCGTGGCTTCTGGACGATACCCCAAGAAAATAAAGCACGGCAGGTCATCATTCTGGAAAGCCTCAGAAATCTTTGAATGTTTGGCCAAGATCGAGGGCGGCCAATAATGCAAGCCTTGACACAATCCGCCATCGCAGCTAATCTATCTACGTCACCTCCACATGAGGTGATCTGGATTGAGACTAAAGTGGACCCCTTAGTCAAGACAAAAAACTATCGAGTTTAAGAGGGTAACCTTTCACT